>NZ_JBEPEL010000004.1:0-219474 GCF_040300825.1 Streptomyces sp. NPDC000229 | reverse complement strand
GACAGTGCCTGCGACAGCCCCGCCACCGCGCCCAGGGCCGCCACGGCCACCCCGCCGAAGCGCGTCGTCCACGTACAGATCGGCCGCCTCGAGGTGAGCGCGGCCCCGCCGCCCGGCACGCCCCGCGCCGGCACCGACCGCTCCGGCCCCACCGGGCGGCGCGCACCCGCGCTGAGCCTGGACGACTACCTGGCGCGCGGCGAGAGGAGGAACTGAGGTCATGAGCAACGCACTTGCCGTCGCGACGGTCACCCAGGCCCTGGCCCTGCTGATCGGGAACAACCTGGGCCCCGAGATGGACATCGCCGTGAAGGTGGAGACCCGCAAACCACCGGCGGAGCCGCCCGTCGACCCGACCATCAACGTCTTCCTCTACCAGGTCACGCCCAACGCCTCGATGCGCCACTACGACCTGCCCACCCGTTCCTCGGACGGCACGCTGATCAAGCGCCCGGCGGCGGCGCTGGACCTGCACTACCTGATCAGTGCGTACGGGGAGGAGGCCGAGCTGGTCGGCCAGCGGCTGATCGGCTGCGTGGTGCGGACGCTTCACGAGATCCCGGTGCTGCCGAAGGAGTTGATCGAGCAGGCGGCGGAGCGTCCGTATCTGACCGGCAGCGATCTGGCGGAGTCGGCGCAGAAGGTGCGGTTCACGCCGACGGTCATGGACGTCGACGAGACGTCCAAGCTGTGGGGGATGCTGCACCAGACGCCCTACACCCTGTCGGTGGCCTACCAGGCGTCGCTCGTCCTGCTGGAGGGCCGCGGGATCCCGGTCCCGGCCAAGCCGGTGGAGCAGCGGACGGTACGGGTCCTGCCGTTCGGCGCGCCGGGTGCGCCGGTGCCGCCGGGTACGCCGGAGGAGCGTGAGGCTCCGGTGGAGGCCCCCGAGGCCGCTGCGGAGGAAACCGCGGCGCCCGCGGCACCAGCGGCCCCCGCGGCCCCCGCGAAGAAGCGGGCCCCCGCCAAGCGGTCCGCTCCCGCCCGTTCACGCAAAGCCCCGAACAAGGAGGGCTGAGGCACAGTGCGCGACACGGGGGCGGGTGCGGACATGGGGACGCCGGACGAGGGAACGGGTGGGGAGGGCCGGGCGCTGGCGGCCGCCATCAGCGCGGTCCTCGCCCGTGTGGACGCCCACGCGGCCGGGGCGGGGCGGGGCGGCCCGGCGGCGACCACGCCCGGTGCGGGCTGCCGCCCCACCGGTCCCGCCACCGCCACGGAGCCCCGGAGCGCGGTGCCCGCCGCGCTGGACGCGTTGGTGACGTGCTTCGGGCTCACGCCGTTCGAGCGGGACGTCGTCCTGCTGACCGCCGCCGCCGAGCTGGATCCCACCGCCGGGAGCCGGTGCGCCGCCGCGAGCGGGGACCCGGAGCGGGCGCATCCGACGTTCGGGCTCGCCCTGGCCGCGCTCGCCGGCCCGCACTGGAGCGCGCTGACACCCGTGGGGCCGCTACGGCGCTGGCGGCTCGTCGAGCTGGACGACGAGACCCGGCTGACCACGTCCCGGCTGCGGCTCGACGAGCGGATCCTGCACTTCCTGGCCGGCGGCCCGTATCTGGACGCGCGGCTGCACGGGCTGCTGCGGCGGACGGCCGTACGTGACGCGCTGCCCTCCTCGTACGACGTGGCGGCGGGCCGGATCGCGGCCGTGTGGGCGGACCCGGGCGCCGGGCAGCACGCGCCGCTGCGGGTCGAGCTGGTGGGCGGCGACCCGGTGTCGCGCGCCGACATCGCCGCCGCGGCCGCCCGGCGTTCGGGGCTCGGGTTGTACGCGATGGCCGCCGACGACATCCCCACCGACCCGGCCGAGCGGGACCGACTGGCCCGGCTCTGGCAGCGGGAGGCGATCCTGCTGCCGGCCGCGCTGCTGGTGGAGGTCGGGGACCTGGACCGCGACCAGGCCGCCGCCACGGACGCGTTCATCGAGAGCGCCGCCGTGCCCCTCGTCGTATCGAGTGCCGATCCGCGGCAGACCTCGCGGCCGCGCGGCGAGCGGGTCACCGTGCCGGCGCTCGACACCGACGAGCAGGTGCGTGTGTGGGCGGACGCCCTCGGCGACGTACCCGAGGTGTCCGAGGAGGACCTGAAGGACCTCGTCGCCCAGTTCTCGCTGCCGCCCCACCTGATCCGCTCGGCCGGCGCGGCCGTCGTACGGGATCTGCCCGGCGGGGACGAGCACGACGCACGCGAACTCGCCTGGCGGGCGGGGCTCGCCGAGGCGCGGATGGGCATGGACGAGCTGGGCCGGCGGATCGAGCCGCAGGCGGGCTGGGGCGACCTGGTGCTGGCGGAGCGTCAGGTGAAGGTCCTGCACGAGATCGTGGCCCATGTGCGGCAGCGCTCCACGGTCCACCAGGACTGGGGTTTCGCGGCCACACTGCGCCGCGGACTCGGGGTCACGGCCCTCTTCGCGGGCGGGTCGGGCACGGGCAAGACGCTGGCCGCCGAGGTGATGGCGAAGGAGCTGGGGCTGGATCTGTTCATCATCGATCTGTCCCAGGTGGTCAGCAAGTACATCGGTGAGACCGAGAAGAACCTGCGCCGGGTCTTCGACGCCGCCGAACGCGGCGGGGCGCTCCTGCTGTTCGACGAGGCGGACGCGCTCTTCGGCAAGCGCAGCGAGGTCAAGGACAGCCATGACCGGTACGCGAACCTCGAGGTCAGCTACCTGCTGATGCGGATGGAGGCGTACCGGGGCCTCGCGATCCTCACCACCAACATGAAGCAGGCGCTCGACACGGCGTTCATGCGCCGTATCCGCTTCGTCGTCGACTTCCCCTTCCCCGGCGAGAACGAGCGTGCCGAGATCTGGCGGCGGGTGCTGCCGGCGCGGGCCCCGATGAAGGACATCGACCCGGTGCTGCTGGCCCGGCTGACCGTGGCGGGCGGCTCCATCCGCAACATCGCGCTGTCGGGCGCGTTCCTCGCGGCCGAGGAGGGCGAGCGTCTCCAGATGCGGCACATGCTGGAGGCGGCGCGTACCGAATACCTCAAGCTGGACCGCTCCTTGACGCCGTCGGAGGTCCACGGATGGGTCTGAACGAGTCACCACGTACCGTACGCATCGACATCGGCGAGCTGGTGCTCGACGGCTTCGACCGGGTCGACCCCGATCGCGTGTCGGCCGCGTTCCAGGCGGAGCTGGCCCGGCTCGTACGGGAGCGGGGGGTGCCGCTGGCGATGGACGGCGGCCGGGCGCTGGACGCCCTGTCCGGGCTGCCGCCGCTGCCCGCGACGACGTCGCCGGGGCGGCTGGGCGAGGCGCTGGCGCGTGCGGTGCACGCGGGGCTGTCGGGGCGGGGTGAGGCGCGATGAGCACGTCCCACGCACAGGACGCTCAAGCGGCACAGAGGGAGCGGCGCCGCAAGCGCAAGGAGCGGGCCGCGTCCCGCGCACCGGAGCCGAAGAACATCGTCAGCGGCGCCGGCCAGCCGCTGGACCTCGGCGTGCGGCGGGAGCTGGAGGAGCGGCTCGGGTACGACTTCGGCCAGGTCCGGCTGCACACGGACCGGGACGCGGACGCGCTGACGGACATGCTGGGCGCCGACGCGGTCGCGGTCGGCCGGGACATCTTCTTCCGGGAGGGCGCCTACCTGCCGGGGACGGCGGACGGGCAGCGGCTGCTCGCGCACGAGCTGCTGCACACGGTGCAGAACCCGCACGGGCTCGGCGCTCTGCGGGCGGGCCGCGACCTGGGCGCGGTGAGCCTCCCGCAGCAGGCGGTGGAGCGCGAGGCGGAGTCGGTGGCGCAGGACCTGGTACGGGAGGGCGACGCGTCCCCCGAGGTCGAGCCGGGCCGGGCGACCCCGGGCTGGCTGCGGTACGCCACCGTCGACGCCGACCGCCGGCGCCTGGAGGAGCTGGACCCGGCGACCCTGGTGGACCGGCTGGCGAACGGCGTACTGCGCTCGCTGCGCGGCGACCCGGAGGACCTGTCGGGGCGGGTGCGGTTACAACTCGCGCGGATGGCACCACGGTTGCAGGAGTCGGTGATCGACCGGCTGGAGGTGCGGCTGCTGTCGAACGAGTACGACCGGCTGCTGGACCTCGTCGAGGAGTCGGACGCCGGGCCGGTCGAGCTCGGCCCGGCGGAGGTGCCCGGCCCCGAGATCGACCTGTTCGAGGAGCTGGGTGTCGAACGCACCCGGTGGCAGCGCAAGGAGGAGGGCGACCGGGCGTCCGGCGACAAACGCACCGACGAAGCCCGCGAGGAGCGGCGGGACGCCCGGGCGCGGGACGAGCAGCAGGGCGGCGAGCGGAGCAGGGCACGCGCCGACGCGGCGGCCGAGGAGCAGGAGGCGGCGCGGCGCGAGGAGCAGGAGGACGAGCGCGCCCGGTCCCGGGCGCGGGCGGAGCAGGAGCAGCGCCAGGAGGAGGACCAACAGGCCCAGGACCGTCAGCGCGTCGACGAGGCCGCCGACGAACGGGCGGAGGAGCGGCAGGAGGGCACCGAGCAGGCCGAGGAGGAGCGCAAGGCCCAGCGGGACCGCGAGGAGCAGGATCCGGAACAGGCCAACGCCCCCGGCGCGGAGAAGCGCAAACGCAGGGACGACGCGAAGAAACCGGCGGCCGGGTCGAAGCAGGAGAACCTCGACCCGAAGGCGAAGCCCCAGCCCGGTCCCGTACGCCCGGACAAGGTCGACGAGCGCGCGGAGCAGCGCGACAGCGAGCTGTCCGAGCACGGCCTGCACGAGAAGGACGAGGACGAGGGCGAGCCGCTGGAGGCCGAGAAGCCGCTCGGGCTCGAGGCGGGCGCGGACCGGGAGATCGGCGGCGGGGACGCCGCGGGTACGGCGGGGGCGGTCGGGGCCGAGGCCGAGCTCGAGCCGGAGGACTATCTGCCGGCCACCGACCTCGACGTGTCGTCCGTACCGACCGCGGAGAACCCCGACGCCCCCCTCCCCACCTTCCCCGCTCCCCCGCCGACGAAGGCCGAACAGGTCCAGGCGCAGCGGGAGAACGACGCGGAGGAGGAAGAGGACGAGGACGCCCCGGAGACGGAGGCGAAACCGCCGGGCGCGGAGACGGGACCGGTCGAGGGCGAGGCACCGCAGCCGGAGGGCGGTCCGGCGGCCGAGGCCGGCGACCGCGCCGAGAAGGATCTCCAGCCGGAGAAGCCGGTGGACCAGGAGGTCGGGCCCGATCCGGCGACGGACGCGCGGCAGCAACCGGAGCCGGAGGCGGAGGAGCGGGACCCGGAGCAGGAGCAGGAAGCGGCGCAGCGCGATGCGGACGACGGGCCGGAGGGCCCGGCCGCGGAAGCACCGGACGCGCGGGAGGCCGCGGATCAGGAACAGGAGCGCAAGGAGCAGGAGGAGCGCCAGGAGCATCGGGGCGCGAAGGGGCTGCCGCAGGGGGCGGCGGCGGAGAAACCGTCCGGTTCGGCGGGCTCGGAGGTGAGTTCGTCACCGGTCGCTCCACCGGCGGGCGCCCACAACGAACGCAGTGCCGTGGAGGACCGGCGGCCCTCCCCCGCCGCGCGCCGGGTCGCGGACTCCGCGCGGGGTGACCACGAGGGATCCGCGCCGCAGAGCCGGATCCCGAAGGAGAGCGGACCGGGTGCCGCGCCCACCGGTGTGGTCGGCGGCAGTCGTACGTCGGCGCCGAGCGCGGCCGCCGGTCCCGGTGGGGCGCCGCCGGTGGCGCAGGCCGCGGTGGGTCCGGCGGCCGAACAGGCGGCCGCGCCGGGGCGGTTGGGCGCTCCCGCGCCGGAGGGTGCCAAGGCGCAGCCGGACGCGTCGCTGGAGAAGGACGGTGGCGGGTGCGCCCCGCCCGAGCCCGCCGCGGAGAAGGAGGAGGGCGGCGGGAGCTGCGGCGGCGGGGGCGGTGCGGCCGCTCCCGAGGAGAAGCAGCAGGAGCCGCCGGACGTCTCGGGCCAGGACCCGAAGGCCGCGATCGGCACGGTCAGCAAGCTGGCACCGGACCAGGCACTGGTCGCCATGCCCGGCGTGGACGCGGCGGCGGACAAGAAGGTCGGCCAGGAGCAGCGGCGTCTGGACGCCAACCCGCCGAAGCGGGAGCGCCCTTCGGGCGCGCCGCGAACCCAGTCGGCTCCACCGGAAGCGGCGCCGCCCGCGCCGCAGGTGACGGGCAAGGTCGAGAGGATCGGGCCCGAGGAGCAGGGCGAGAAGCAACGGGCCAAGGGCAGCGAGAAGGCGCAGGGCCAGAAGCCGACCGACAACACTCCCCCGCCTGCGATGCCGGTGGCGGAGAAGCTCAGTGCGGAGGAGGCGAAGAACGTCGAGGCCGCGGCCGACGCGGTACCGACGGTCGACCCGGAGTTGCGCAACAAGACGGTCGGTCCGGCGCCCAAGATCAGGCTGGAGGGGGCGAGTGATCCGAAGCGTACGGACGACCAGGCGAAGGCGCTGAAGGAGAAGCAGTCCGAGATCCAGGACACGGGGCGTCAGGACGCCGCGAAGCCGATGGGTGAGGACCAGATCTTTCCCGACGCGCCCAAGGAGCAGTTGGTCGGCTCGGCCTCGGGTGGCCGCCGCACGCGCGGTGGCCTGGCGAGGGCGGCGGCGCCCAAGCCCGGTGTCGGGGCCGTCGCCAAGCAGGAGCGCGGCGGCGAGATCCAGGGTGCGGCGGGCCAGGCGCAGGGCGATCTGGTCGCCAAGGAGAAGGAACACCAGCAGGGCGAGCAGCAGGCCAAGCGGGAGAAGCAGACCGAGATCGACCGCGAGGTGGCCCAGAACGCGGCGAAGCAGACTGCGGAGCGAGGCCGGGCCGCCGAGGAGGCGCAGCGCGAGCGGGAGACCTGGCGCGCCGAGCAGGACAAGAAGATCGAAGAGGCGGACACGAACTCCGGGAAGGAGCACACCGCCAGGAACAAGGAGATCGTCAAGGCCCGCGACGACAAGGACAAGGAGGTCGAGGACCGGAAGAACAAGGACAACGAGCGGATCGACTCCGAGCGCGAGAAGGCGGAGAAGGAGGCCGAGAAGAAGAAGGAGGAGAGCAAGCCTTCGGGAGGCTTCCTCGGCTGGGTCGCCGACCGGGTGAAGAGCGTGTTCAACGCGATCCTGGACGCGGTCACCGCGGTGTTCGATGCCGCGCGCAAGGTCGTCAACTCGATCATCGACACGTTCAAGGAGTGGGCCAACAAGGCCATCGACTTCGTACGGGACCTCGCGATCAAGGCGATCAACGTGCTGGCGGACGCGCTGATCGCGATCGGCGATGTGCTGCTGGCGGCCTTCCCGGAGCTGCGGGACAAGTTCCGCAAGGCGATCGAGGGGCTCCGCGACAAGGCGATCGCCGCGGTCAACAAGCTGGCGGACGGCCTGAAGAAGGCCGTGAACGCGCTGCTCGACGCGCTGGCGGCGGGCCTGAACAAGCTGCTCGATGTCCTGGAAGCAGGCCTGAAGGCCGTCATCAAGGCGTATCAGGCGGTGATCCTGGGCGCGATCAAGTTCGCGCAGGCGGCGATCGAGGCGCTGGGCAAGTTCGCGGCGCTGGTGGCGGACATCGCGCCGGACCCGGGCGGGTGGCTGGGCAAGGCGGGCAGTTCGGCGAAGGCGGGTATCCAGGACCACCTGTGGGGCGCGATCAAGACGGGCGTCAAGCGGTGGTTCGACACGAAGGTCGAGGGGATCCTCGGGCTCGGCAAGGCCGTGATCGACGTCCTGGTGAAGGGCTGCGTCTCGATCAAGCAGATCGGGAAGATGGCTTGGGACGCGATCATCGCGTCGCTGCCCATGATGATCGCGTCGATCGTGATCGAGAAGGTCGTCTCGATGCTCGTGCCGGCTGCCGGCGCGATCCTGACGATCGTTCAGGGCCTGATGGCGGCGTGGCAGAGCCTCAGCTCGATCCTCACCGCGTTCGGCAAGTTCTGGGCGTACCTGAGGGCGGTCAAGGCGGGCCCGGCGGCCTGTCTGTTCGCGGAGGCGGTCGCGGCGGGGATCGTGGCCCTGCTGGACTTCATCACCAACTTCCTGATGCTGCGCCTCACGGCCGCGACGAAGGGCGTGGGCAAGCGCCTCAAGGCGATGGCCGAGAAGATTCTGAGGGGGCTGAAGAAGACGGGCAAGGGCGCGAAGGAGGCGGCGGGCGACGCGGTCAACAAGGCGCGTGGTGCGGTACGCAGCGCGCAGGAGGCCTTGCGACGGTCGGCGCTCCCGGCGAAACCGAAGGGCCCCCGGGTCCCGAAGAACCGCTCCACCTCCACGGACCGCGGCCCGACCGCCAACCGGCCGTCGAAGGACACCACCACCGACCGCCCGACGAGCCGCACCCCGGACCGGGAGCGCGACCGCCGCCGCGAGGAGTCGGAGGCCCAGCACGACCGTCAGCGCCCCGAGTCCCGCCCGGACCGCGCCCCTGACCGGGCCCCGTCCCCTTCCTCGGACCAGCGCCCCGGCACCAGGAGGGACAAGTCTCCCGACTCTGCGCCGAAGAAGCGGAAAGAGGTCGAAGCCCCGAAACGCCAGAAGCCCCGCAAGCCCAAGTCCTCGTTGGGCAAGGCCCTTGACAAGATCAAGGGCAAGGTCAAGTCGGCTCTGAAGAAGATCCGCAACACCGGCAAGACGCTCGGGAAGAAGCTGCGCAAGAGCAAGGTCGGGCAGGCGCTGAAGAACAGCGGCAGGAAGATCCGCGATGTGTTCAAGAAGAAGCGCGATCGTATGCGCGACGACAGGAAGAACCGGCTGAACAACAGGAAGCAGCGGCGTGATGAGCGCCGGAAGAAGGAGACGTCGCAAAAGGCCAAGCATGACCGCCTTGACCGGATCGTTCCACGCCTGTACAGGATCCTCAAGGACCGGCTGGAACCGGGCATCCCGCAGCCGGCGCATCGCCTTCTCCTTTCCGCCCTGCGCACGTGGTACCGGCTGACCACCCTGGAAAAAGAAGGGAAACCGGACTTCAAAATCCGCGCGACCCTCAACCCCGGGCGCACCGTCATCACCGGGATCTCGGAAAACCTTCGGGATTACTTGAAGAGGCAGCAACTGCCGCGGCCCGTCGTGCTTCCCTTGCCGCGGAACGGTACGCCGCCGGGGGTCCGCCCGGGATCGGAGACAAACGCCAAGTACATCAACCCGGTGTACGCGACGGAGCACGGACGCGAGCCCAGTGGCCAGACCACCGAAGGATTCGATTACATCGACCTGCACAAGTTCAACAAGAATCCCGGTGGCCCTCAGTGGGACCGCATGCATCTCATACCACGTGAAGTGGGCGGAGCGGCCAAGACGACCAACTTCGTCCCTGCCAGGAACGAGGACAACCGATCCTTCTACAACACCATCGAAAAGTTCGCCGGCCAGTCGTTCGGCCAGAAGTCGACGACCGATCCACCGATTCCTGGATGGTACAGGCTGTCCCTCGACAGGTATTCGGGTACGGCCCGGGCATACCCGACCGGCAAGTACCCGGAAGGTTTCCCCGAACGCATGGAAGCCCAGTGGGGCCTGTACGACAGGAAGGGACGCGGGTCGGGCCTCAACCATACGGACTGGAAACAGTTGCCGGCCAGCATGACGGCCGTTATCCGCTTCGATCCGCCGCCGATCCCGGGCACCGCTCCGGCCACAGTGAACATCAACAAGAGCACCAGGGAGGAAATCAAGGCCGTCCTTCGGCAGAGGAGCCTCTTCATGGACGCCGTCATGGCGGAACGAGGGAGGGTCGGACCCGGCGGTACCGCCTTCAAGGACATCGCGGACATGCGCAGGAAGCTGGCCCGCTTCAGGTCCGGCGCAGGGAAGAGCCTCTACAACCTCGACAAGAGCATGGACGAGGTGGAAGCACGGTACGCCTCCGGTCTTTTCACCTTCTAGCCGCCTCACCGGCCCCCACACCGACAGAAAGTGCACACATGCAGAACCTGACACCGAACGAGCGACGATGCGCGGCGGCCCTGACAGAAATCGGAGAGAGCCCGTTCCTCGAATCGGAGTGCGGAAGCACCGAGCATCTGGCAGAGCCCGTGGAAGAGCTACTGCCATTGTACGAGCACAATTCGGATTGGGAGGAGGTGGAGTTCGACAGCCGCCTACTGAATTGTGCCTTGCGATTCTCGGATTTCGGGGCCCGGTGGTCGACACGGGAGAGCCTGCCGGAGATCCACGGCGAATTCCATGTGCTGCATTTCTACGACGTCTTCGACCAGACCGAAGGCCCCTCGGCCGGGCACGAGACGTCTGACTTTCAACGAGATTTCCTGGCGCAGCTTCGATATTTCGACCATACACCGCGTTCCGGTGCCGGGATGATGACCTACATCCGCATGCAGCCGCAGGTCACACCGCTGGAGATCTGGTACCAGGACATCGCCGACATCGGGCGGCATCCCTACCCCAGAAACTACATCAGAATGGACATCACCTACTGCGAGTACCTTGAGGCCCTGACACTGACCAAAGGCACCTACGGCTGGCAGTACCTCTATGCAGACATCTCCCTGCGGGAAAGCGGATTCGAGAGCAAGGTGCATTATCTGACCAGCATGCTGGAAGTGTTTCCCGACCTTTTTCCCGCGTACGACTACACCCCGCTCGCCGAGCGACTGGAGGCCCGGCTGTGACCCGCTACGCCGACATACCCAAACCCATCCGCTCCGGCATCGTCGTCGTCGACCCCGAGCGCGGGACGCCGCAGCGGATCATCGTGCTGCAGTTCAACCCCGACACCCTGGAGCGCTCCCTCGCGCCGCAGGCCGCCGGAGGAAGCGGCGATGCCGGTGGCGGAGGGAGTGGAGGGGACAAGAACGAGGCCCTCCGGCTCAAAGGGCCCGCCGAGGAGACGTGGAAGTTCACCGCCGAGATCGATGCGACCGATCAGTTCGAGGTCGCCGCGCCGGAGGGGATCCATCCGCAGTTGGCCACGCTGGAGATGCTGGTGCACCCCACCACCGCCCAGTTGCGGGAGGCTTCCCGGCTGACCAAGAAGGGAGCCATCGAGATCAGTCCGATCGAGGTGCCGCTGACGCTGTTCACCTGGGGGAGCAAGCGCGTCATGCCCGTGCGGCTCACCGAGCTGTCGATCAATGAGTCGGCGTTCGACGTGCGGCTCAATCCGATCAGGGCTTCGCTGAGCATCGGGATGAAGGTGCTCAGCGTCAGCGACCTGCCGGCCGGGCACCGCGGGGCCGATCTGTATCTCGCGCATCTGGCGCAGAAGGAGCGGCTGGCCGCGTCCGCACGGGGCGGGCGGCCGGCCGAACTGGGGCTTGGACGGGGGCTGTAAGCAATGAACGAGCCCTACGAGAGTGCGTTGGACGCGATTCCGGGGTCGCACCCGTATCCGCGGACCAGCCGGTACCACGACGCGGAGACCGGGGTGCACCGCATGCCCGACGGAACCGAGGTGCGGTACACCAAGCGGCGGTTACTGCCCCCGCTGCCGTCCGGCGAGGAAGGCGAGGACACCGCGCCGCACACCGTCAGCAGCGGTGAGCGCCCGGACCACCTCGGGCAGCGGTACTTCGGCGACCCGGGGCAGTGGTGGCGGATCGCCGACGCCAATCCGGTCCTGGATCCGCGGGAGCTGACCGGGGAGCCGGGGCGGGAGATCCGGATACCGCAGGCGGGCGGGTTCCATGGCTGACGAAACGCCCGTCGGGGGCGGGCCCGTTCATCTCACCCTGCACATGGGGCCCAAGCTCACCCGTCCCGTCCCCGCCGAGGTCGCGGCGGCGTTGCTGTCCGCGCAGATCACCATGACCGCCGGGGAGCGGAGCGGGTTCCAGCTCGCGTTCGACCTCACCAAACGAGGGCTGATCACGGACCGGCTGCTGCCCGAGGGGTTCTTCGACCCCAGGACCCGGGTCATCGTCACGACCTCGGTCAAGGGGACGTCGACCGTGGTCCTCGACGGTCTCGTCGTACGGCAGGAGGTGGGGGTGAGCAATGTTCCCGGCCAGTCGACCCTCACCGTCACCGGCGAGGACCTGACGCTCCTGATGGATCTCGAGGAGCGGACCGATCGCTACCCCAACCTGCCCCCTTCCGAACGGGTGAAGAGGATCCTCGCGCGATACGCCGACTACGGCATCCGTCCGCGGGTCGTCCCGGAGCACGTGCACCAGCCGCCGCGCGAGCAACTGCGCGTCGAGTACCAGACCGGGACCGATCTGAGTTACGTGACGGAGCTCGCCCGGGCCAACGGCTACACCTTCTACCTGGAGCCCGGGCCCGGGCACCAGCAGTCCTTCGCCTACTGGGGGCCCGAGCGGCGGCTGGGCCGACGGCAGCACGCGCTCAACGTCAACATGGACGTCAACTCCACTGTCGACCAGCTGACGTTCGCCTACGACGGGACGGCACGCGAGGAACCACAGGCACGCTGGCAGGACCCCAGGACGCGGAACTCGCTACTGCTGCCGCAGCCCGACATCAACCCCCTGCGCCCGCCGCTCGGCAAGCGGCCCACGCCCGCCCTCAAGCGCAGGACACTGTCCGGCACCGCGAAGAGGGCTCCGGAACAGGCCCAGGCCGAGCTCCTGGCCAGAGCGGCGACGTCCGCCGACGCGGTGTCCGGCTCCGGGTCGCTGGACGTCAACCGGCACGGATACGTGCTCCAGCCGCGTGAGCTCGTCGGGGTCCGCGGCGCCGGTCGGGCGTACGACGGCGACTACTACGTCAAGTCCGTCACCCACAACATCAGGCCCGGCTCGTACCAGCAGAACTTCACGCTCTCACGTGAGGGACTGATCGCCCGCAGCGGCACCGTGCGACCGTGAGGACCAGGAGAACTTTGCATGGCTGCAGGATCGAACAACCGGTTTCTCGGCAAGTTCCGGGGCCAGGTGGTGAGCAACCGGGATCCGCTGAGGATCGGCCGCGTCACCGTCAAAGTGCCGGACGTGCTGGGTGATGAGCCGTCCACCTGGGCTCTGCCCTGCCTGCCTTTCACCGGGCGCCAGTCGGGGCAGTACGCGGTTCCGGCGGAAGGGGCCGGCGTGTGGGTGGAGTTCGAGCAGGGGGACCCGAGCTACCCCATCTGGACGGGGTGCTGGTACGGGCACGAGTCCGAGCTGCCGCCGGACGCGCTGACGGGTTCACCGGTGCACCCAAACGTGGTGATCCAGACCTCCGACCAGCACAAACTGGTGATGGGGGATGTGCCGGGCGGCAACGGGATCCGCCTCCAGGCCACCACGGGAGCGTATGTGCAGATCGACGAGAAGGGCGTGACCATCGCCAATGGCCAGGGCGCGTCGATCGTGCTGACCGGCAGTGAAGTCAACATCAACGAGGGCCGGTTGATCGTGCCCAAGAAGCCATAGTCAGGAAACGGGGAGAATCGTGTTGTCCGGGAATCTCGTGAACGGCGGTACCTCGATCAGCTGCCCGCACGGCGGCCGGGTCGTGCCCGCGTCCGCCCCGTCGTCCGGAGTCCGGGTCGACGGGCATCCCGTGCCGACCGCGGCCGATGTCTTCACGGTCATCGGCTGCCGGCACACGGTCGACGGTGTGCCGCACCCCTGCGCCACGGTGCGCTGGACGCCTGCCCGCGGCGGGGTGCTGGTCGACGGCTCGCCGGTGCTGCTCGACACGACGTCCGCGCTCTGCTTCAGCGCCGCGCTCGTCCCGCAGGGCCCGCCCTTGGTGACGGTGACCTCTCGGGGGGTGTCCTCGCGATGAAGACGGTACGTACCGACATCGCCTTCCCGTTCCGGGTCGATGCCCGGGGCCGGACCGCGCACGCGGACTACGACGAGCATGTGCGCGACCTCGTCGAGCAGTTGCTGTTCACCAGCCCCGGGGAGCGGGTGATGCGGCCCGACTTCGGCTGCGGGCTGCTCGATCTGGTCTTCACACCCAACAGCCCCGAGCTGGCCTCCGCCCTGGAGTTGTCGGTGCAGGCCTCGTTGCAGCGCTGGCTGGGCGACCTGATCGAGGTGGAGGCGCTGGACGTGGTGAGCGAGGAGAACGTGGTCCGGGTGTATCTGCGCTATGTGGTCCGCTCCACCGGGAGCCGGCGCGACGAGATGTTCGAGGGGAGGGGGGCCGCATGAGCGGTACGGTCACGGACGGCAGGCGCGCGCGGGTACGCGCCGCACAGCTGGGCGGTGTGGACGCCGTCGAGGTCGGCGACGACGGGCTGACCCTGACGGTCACGTTCCTCGGCAAGGCCCCCGAGGGGCTCTGCCCGGAGAACATACGCATTGACGGCGGCCGCCGGATCACCGGCATCGAGGCCGTCGAGGTGTCCGTCGAGCGCGAGGAGGACCCGGAGCTCGACGACCGGCTGTACGTCACTCTCGACCGCGCCGGCGACATGTCCCGCTACCGCCTCTCGGTCGTGGACACCGACCCGTACGGACGGCCGGGCACCGAGCCGTTCCCGGGGTTCGACCAGCGGTACTTCTCCGCGGAATTCGCGTTCCGTCCCGACTGCCCCACCCCCTTCGACTGCAAGGACGAGCAGCCCGGCCGCCCGGCCGCCTTCCCCTCCGCGCCCGTCATCGACTACACGGCGCGCGACTACGACACGATCCGCAGCCTCATCCTGGACCGGCTGGCGCTGACCGCCCCGGACTGGGTCGAGCTCCCCCAAGCTCTCGACTTCGCTCGAGCAGGGGGGACCCCCAGCGCCGCCGACCTCGGTACGACGCTGGTCGAACTGCTCGCCCACACCGCCGACCGGATCGGCCACCAGCAGGACGCGGTGGCGACGGAGGCGTACCTGGACACCGCCCGCCGCCGGGTGTCGTTACGCCGGCACGTACGGCTCATCGACTACCCGATGCACGACGGCGTCAACGCCCGGGCGTTCGTCACCGTCGAGACGGTACGGGAGGTGACGCTGGCGCCCGGCACGTTCCGCTTCGCCGCCGTGGACGTACGGAGACTGGGGCCGCGTGACCGGCCGGAGGTCGGCACCGTGATCGACGACCGGGACCTCGCCGTGCTGGAGGAGCGCGGGTCGGTGGAGGTGTTCGAGCCGGTCGTGCCGCACGAGCCGCTGGTGCTGCGCCCGGCGCACAACACGATCCGCTTCTGGACCTGGGGCGGCGAGGTGTGCGCGCTGCCCGAGGGGGCGACGGCCGCGACGCTGCGGGACGCGTGGGCGGACGAGAAGTGCCAGACCCGGGCCCTGGCGCTGGAGCCGGGTGACGTGCTGCTGATCGAGGAGGTGCGGGGGGTACGGTCCGGGACGCCCGGGGACGCCGATCCGGCGCACCGGCAGGCCGTGCGCCTCACCTCCGTCACCCCGGCGGTGGACCGGCTGTGCGACCAGCCGGTGCTGGAGGTGACCTGGGCGGCCGAGGACGCGCTCGCCTTCCCCGTCTGCCTCACCACGCGGGGCGGCCCGGACTGCGAGCAGGTCCAGGACGTGAGCGTGGCGCGGGGCAATGTCGTCCTGGTGGACCACGGCCGGTCGCTCGCCTTCTGCGGCGGCAGTCCGGAGACGGTCACCGTGCCGCCCGCGCCGGCCGTCCTCGGGTCGTGCGACCCGTCGGGCTTCGGCTGCTGGGACGGCAACAGGGGCAACGCCCCGGCCGGTCTGATCACCACCCGGCTGCGGCAGACCCGCGGCGGCCGGTCACTGACCGCCGAGCAGGTGCGGGAGTTGTTCACCGTCGTCGGTGAGGACGCGACCGGCCGGGCCGGCATCGGTCTGGAGCTGGCGGGCCGGCGACGCGCCAAGGTCGTCCCCGGCACGGCGTACGCCCAGGCCGAGGCGCTTCAGACGCTGCTGGCGCAGGTGGTGTACCCGGGCATCGCGCCCCGCTTCCGGCCGTTGCTGCCCCGCTCCCCCGTCGTGCAGGCGGTGCCGTTCCCGGAGCCCGGGCGGGTGTCGGCCGGGCAGGCGGAACGGCTGGCCGCGATCCCGGGCCGGGTGCGGGCGCGGCTGGTGGAGCTGTGGCGCTCCGCCCGTGACTGCGACGGCCTGGCGGAGCCGGAGATCGCCGAGCTGACCGTGCTCTTCGGGCTGCGGGTGCTGGAGCGCGTCGAGCTGCGCCGGCACCCGGTGCGGGCGCTGCGCGAGCTGCTGCACCGCGCCGAACGGCTGCTCGCCGCCAAGTCCCGGCGGCTGGGGGTGCTGACCGCCCGGGCGCGAGCCGGGGCGGTGCTCGACGGGTCCATCGCCTGGGAGATCGCCCACACGTGGGGCCCGGTGTACGCGGCCGGGCTGCATCCGGACGAGCCGGTGCTGCGGGGGCCCGCCGCCGCGCTCGTACAGGATCCGCGTGCCGCGTTGCCGGCCGTCACGGTGGTGGAGGGCGACGAGGTCTGGGTGCCGAGGCGGGACCTCCTGGACAGCGGCCCGCGCGACCGGCACTTCGTCGGGGAGCTGGAGGACGACGGGCGGATCGCCCTGCGCTTCGGCGACGGGCGGCACGGTGCCCGCCCGCGGCCCGGGGCGCGGCTGGAGCTGCGGTACCGGCTCGGTGGGGGCAGGGCCGGCAACGTCGGCGCGGAGGCCATCAACCACCTCGTCCTGTGCCGTGACCCGGAGGATTCCGACACCGGGACGCCGATGCCGGTGGCGGGCGTGCGCAATCCGCTGCCCGCCGTCGGCGGGACCGAGCCCGAACCGGTGGATCAGGTCCGGCAGTTGGCGCCGCTCGCCCTGAAGCGCTCGCGCCTGCGTGCCGTCACGGCCGAGGACTACGCGGCGCTGGCCGCGGAAGTACCCGGCGTGCAGCGGGCGGCCGCGGAGATCCGCTGGACCGGCAGTGTGCAGGAGGCGCACATCGCCGTCGACGCGCTCGGGAGCGGCGACCCGTCCCCCGAGCTGCTCGACTCCGTGGCGTACGCCCTGGAGCGGTACCGCCGGATCGGTCACGACCTGGTGGTCGGCCCGGCCCGGCACGTACCGCTGGACGTCGCGCTCACGGTGTGCGCCGCGCCCGGCCACCAGCACGGGCAGATTCTGGCCGAGCTGTACCGGGTCCTCGGCAGCCGCGGGCTGCCCGGCGGTCGGCTCGGGTTCTTCCACCCCGACGCCCTGACCTTCGGCGAACCGGTGCGGCTGAGCCGCCTGGTGGCCGTGGCCGCGGCGGTCCAGGGCGTGGAGGGCGTACGGGTGACGCGGCTGGCCCGGCTCTTCCACGAGGACCCCCTCGACGACACGGCACTGGAGGCAGGCGTGCTGCGGCTCGGCCCGCTGGAGATCGCGCGTTGCGACAACGACCCCGACCGGCCCGAGCTGGGCCGGCTCTCGATCGAACTCGGCGGAGGTGCCCGATGAGCGGCATGAGCGGCTCCCGGCACTGCGCGTGCGGCTGCGGGGGGCACGGGCACGACGAGCGCCACGCGCCGAAGGCCCTCTACAACCCGCCGGGGCGTACGGCGCTGGACTACCGGGTCGGGGAGTACGGCTCGTTCCTGGCGGCCATGCTGGACCGGCTGGCCTCCCCCGCATATCCGGCGCTGCGCGGGCTGACCGTCCGTACGCCCGACGACCCGGCGATCGCGCTGCTGGACGCCTGGGCGGTCGTGGGCGACCTGCTCACGTTCCACTCCGAGCGGATCGCCGACGAGGGGTACCTGCGCACCGCGAACGAGCACCGGTCGCTGGTGCTGCTGGGACGGCTGGTGGGGCACCGGCCACGGCCCGGCGTCGCGGCCGGCACGCACCTGGCGTACACCCTGGACCGCGATCCACGGGACCGGGACACGGAGGTGCTGATCCCGCGCGGGGCGCGCAGCAACAGCGTGCCGGCGTCGGTCACCGAGGAGTCGCAGACCTTCGAGACCAGCGAGGACCTGACGGCCCGCTGGGCGTGGAACGAGCTGGCGGTACGGCGGCGCCGGCCGGGCCTGCTCACGGCGGACGACCTGCGGAAGCGGTCCGAGATCCACGTCTCCGGCACCGGCACGCCGCTCCGGACCGGTGAGCGGCTGCTGTTCGTCTTCGCGGACGCCCAGCGCTTGTTGCTGCCCGTGGCACGCGTCCGCATCGACCGGGACGACGACGTGACGGTGATCGGGCTGCCGCGGTCGGCGCCGCCGTCGCTGAGCGCCCTGGTGGCCGAGCTGCGCCGGTGGATCACGGAGGATCCCTTCGACACGGAGGACGGGGAGCCGACCCCGGACAACCCCAATCCGCGTCCCGTCAGCATGCTCATCGAGACGTTCGACGAGCAGGTGCTGGCGCCGCTGCGCGCCGATCTGGACGGGATCACGAGCCCGGCCCGGTTCGCCCGGCGCCTCGCGGACCCGCACGAGCGGCTGGCCGAGGCGCAGGCGATCGCCGCTCCGTACGAGGAGGTCGCCGCCTGGTTCGAGCAGTTGGAGGCGGTGGTCGGCGACCTGCGTGAGCGGGCGGCGGACCTGGAGCCGTCACAGCCGGTGCCCGCGGCGGAAGGTGCACCCGGTTCCGCCGCCATGAGGGCCCTCGGAGCCGTGCTGCCCGCGCTGCGCGGCCGCGAGGTGAAGCCGCCCCCGCATGCCCTGACGCCCACGGTGGAGAGGCTGTTCGCGCCCGGCTCCGATGTGGGGGCGCGGTTGCTGTCCGCGCTGGATCCCCGGGTGGCGGACGGGATGTACGCGGCGTGGCGCCGTGCCGCTCCCGTCACCTCCCCGCTGCTGCGTGAGCTCCAGGTGTTGCGGGAGACGGCCGCGCCGTTCGGTGCGACGGCTCCGCTGAAGCCGGTGCAGGACGAGCGCGGCACGGTGATCCGGCAGACGGACTGGCCGCTAGGCGGTTCGGCCCTGACCACGATGCGGGTGGTGTACGACACGGCGGGCCGGGTTCCGGTGCGTGCCGAGTTCCAGCACGTCGAGACGGGGGCCTCCGTACAGGTGTCGGAGAATCTGCCCGCCGAGAAGACGTTCGTGCTGGGCCCCGGCGAGGTGTCGTTGCAGACCCGGGCGGGGCAGGACCACGACCTGGGCTGGTTGACGCGGCGCCCCGCCGACTCGCAGGAGCCGGGGGTGACCGCGCAGTTCAGGCCCGGGTTGCCGGACCGGAAGCTGTTCATCTCCCGCCCCGCCGAGGACGGGCGCGTCCATGTGGTCGTGGACAACGGTCAACCGCTCAACTGGCTGCTGCGCCCCGGTGAGCACCGCCAGGTCAGGCACGGCGGGCTGGAGGTGACCGTGCGGTACACGGTCGGCAGTGAGCCGGCGAACGTCGAGATCGGCCTGGCCACCGTGCCGGAGCGGGCCGACCGCCACGTCCTGCGGCTGGACTCGGTGCACGACGGGATCACGGTCGGCAGCTGGGTCGCGATCGAACGTCCCCGCAAGGGGGCCGCGAACGGCGTGCCGGGCGACCCGGCGCTCGCGTTCGTGACGACCCGGGTGACGGCCGTGCGCACCGCCGCGTACACCGACTTCGGCATCACCGGGCGCGGTACCGAACTGACGCTCGCCGACCCGTGGCTGGACGAGCACGACGTGCTGCTGTCCACGATCCGTGACGCCACCGTGCACGCGGGCGGGGAGGTGCTGCGCCCGGCCGACGAGCCGCTGGGTGAGGACGTGCACGGCAACCGGATCGAGCTCGCCGAGCTGTACGACGGGTTGCGGCCCGGCCGCCGTCTGATCGTGTCGGGCGAGCGGACCGACATCCCCGGCACGGCGGGCGTGCGCGGCACCGAACTCGCGGTGATCGCCGCCGTGGAGCAGCGTTACGACCCGCACCTGCCCGGCGACCACGTCCACACCGAGCTGACGCTCACGGCGGACCTCGCGTACCGGTACCGGCGTGACACCGTGCGCGTCCAGGGCAATGTCGTCCCCGCGACGCACGGCGAGAGCCGTGACGAACCGGTGGGCAGCGGTGACGCGAACCGCGCCCATCAGACGTTCACGCTCTGGCAGTCGCCGCTGACCTGGCTGCCCGCCGAGAATCCCCTGGGCGCGACGCCCACCCTGGAGGTACGGGTCGACGGGCTGCTGTGGCGCGAGGTGGACAGCCTGGCCGGGCGCGGGCCGACCGAGAGGGTGTACGTCACCGGGACGGCCGCGGACGGCCGGACGACGGTGACCTTCGGCGACGGGGTGCACGGCGCCCGGCTGCCCACCGGCCACGAGAACGTCCGCGCCCGGTACCGCTTCGGCACGGGGCGGGCCGCCAACGTCGCGGCGGACCGGATCACCCAGGCGGTGTCCCGGCCGCTGGGCGTCACCGCCGTCACCAACCCGCAGCCCGCGACGGGCGGCGCGGACGCCGACGGCCCCGGCCTGACACGGCGCACCGTCCCGCTCGCCGTCTCGGCGCTCGACCGGCTGGTGTCCGTCGAGGACTACGAGGACTTCGCGCGTTCACGGGCGGGCATCGGCCGGGCGGCGGCGCGCGAGGTGTTCGACGGGCGGCGCCGGGTGCTGCACATGACGGTCGCCGGTGTGGACGACATCGCGATCGGCCCCGACTCGGAGGTGCTGCGCGCGCTGCGCTCCTCGCTCGCCCGGTACGGCGACGCGCGCCTGCCGGTACGGGTGGACGTGCGGGAGCTGGTGCTGTTGCTGCTGTCGGCGCGGGTGAAGGTGGCCCCGGACCACACCTGGTCCGTCGTGGAGCCCCGGCTGCGGCAGGCGCTGCTGCGCCACTTCGGGGCGGGGCAACGGGAGTTGGGGGTGCCGGCCCGGCTCTCCGAGGTGCTGGCGGTCGCGCACCGCGTGCCGGGGGTGGACTACGTGGACGTGGACGTGTTCACCGGGGTGCCCGCGTCCGCCACGCCCGACGAGGTGGCCGGCCTCGCCGGGTCGCTCGCCGAGCCGCGCACCACGGTCCCGGCGAGGCTCGCGCGGTACGACGAGGACGTGCACCGCGTCACGGCCGAGGGCGGGGAGACGCTCACGGCCGTCGCCGCCCGGTACGGCCTCCCGCTGGCCGAACTGCTGCGGCTGAACCCGGACATCACCGATACCCGGCGGCTGGGGAAGGGCCGGCCGGTGTGCGTGTTCCGCGGCATCCGGCCGGCCCAGCTCGCGCTGCTGTCCCCGCACATCGCGGACACGCTGATCCTGACGGAGGTCACCGCATGAGCCCGATCGACAGGGAACCGGACGGGCTCATGGAGCTCCTCCCGCAGTGGCACCGGCTGCGTGACGCCGAGGCCGGGGAGCCGTTGCGCGCGCTGCTCGCGGTGATCGCCGAGCAGGTCGACCTGGTGCGGAGCGGGGTCGAGCAGAACTACGAGGACTGGTTCGTGGAGACGGCCGCGCCGTGGGTGCTGCCGTATCTGGGCGACCTGGTGGGCTACACCCCGTTGCCGGGCTACGAGCGGGTCCAGGCGCGGGGGCTGGAGGGCGCGGACGGCGACTCGCGCGCCCGGCTCGCCGAGGCCCTGGCACCGCGCCGGGACGTGGCCGCCACGGTCGCCAACCGGCGGCGCAAGGGCAGCCTCGCGCTGCTGGAGGAGCTGGCCGGCTCGGTCGCCGGCTGGCCGTCGCGGGCCGTGGAGTTCTCCCGGCTGGTCGCGGGCCATCAGCCGGTCAAGCTGTACGGGCCGGGAACGGCGGCCGGGAACGCGCGGCGCCTGGAGCGCGGCCGGCTCGCCGACGTACGCGAGGGCGCGGCGCTGGACCTGGCGGGCGGCCCGTTCGGGGCGGTCGCGCGGTCGGTGGACGTGCGGCGGGCCGGTTCGGCTCGCCGGCAGGGCGGCCACTCCCCCGCCGGGGTGGGGCTGTTCGTGTGGCGGCTGAAGCCGTACCGGGTGACCCGCGCGCCCGCGTACTGCGTCGACCGGGCCCGCAACCTCTACACGTTCTCGATCCTGGGCAACGACGGCCCGCTGGTGACGAAGCCGGTGCCCGAGCCGTCGGCCACGCTCCCCCTGCCTCCGGTGGGGGGACCCCCAGCCACGATCGACAACGTACCGGCGTACATCCGCCGCCGGCAGCTCGCCGACCGGCTCGCCGACTACTACGGGCCGGGCAAGTCGTTCACGATCTGGCGCGACGGGCAGGACGAGCCGGTGCCGATGGCGGACCTGGTGGTGGCGGACCTCTCGGGCTGGCGCTACCGCCCCAGGCGCGGGCAGGTCGCGGTCGATCCGGTGCTCGGCCGGATCGCCTTCGGGTCGCGTTCGGCGCCCCGGCAGGGGGTGTGGGTCACGTACCACTACGCCTTCTCGGACGACATGGGCGGCGGGGAGTACCCGCGCGAGCGGGAGACGCCGGCGGGCGCCAAGGTGTACCGGGTCGGGCCCGGTCAGGCGTACCAGCGGATCATGGACGCGTACGGGGACTGGCGCGGCGACCGGCGGGCGGGGCAGTGCGGGCCGGACGGCGTCATCGAGATCACCCACAGCGGCGCCTACCAGGAGCAGCTGGACTTCGACCTGGACCCGGGCGACCGGCTGGAAGTGCGGGCGGCGGAGGGCACCCGGCCGGTGATCCGGCTGCTCGACTGGTACAGCAACCGGCCGGACGCGCTCAACATCCGGGCGCAGGAGGAGTGTGCGGGCGACGCGCCCCGGATCGTGCTGGACGGTCTGCTGATCGCGGGGCGCGGGCTGAACGTCACCGGTCCCGTGGGCGCGGTGATGCTGCGGCACTGCACGCTGGTGCCCGGCTGGTCGCTGGAGCCGGAGTGCGACCCGCACTCGCCGGAGGAGCCCAGCCTGGTGCTCGACCGGACCACGGCGTGCGTCGCCGTCGAGCGCAGCATCCTCGGCACGATCGAGGTGATCGGTGACGAGGTGGGCCGCGACCCGCTGGACATCCACATCCGCGACAGTGTCCTGGACGCCACCGGCCACGACCGGGCGGCGCTGTCCGCCCCGGACTGCCGCCACGCGCACGCCGTCCTGCACGCCCACCGCACCACGGTGATCGGCGAGGTCCACACCCACGCGGTGGAGATCGCCGAGAACAGCGTCTTCACGGGGCGGCTGCGCGTCGCCCGCAGGGGCATCGGCTGTGTGCGGTTCTCCTATGTGCCGCCCGGCTCGCGCACCCCGCGCCGGTACCGCTGCCGGCCGGACCCGGCGGCCGGCCGGCACGAGCCGCCGGTGCGCCCGCTGTTCACCAGCGAGCGGTACGGCACACCGGCGTACGCGCAACTGGCGGGCGGCTGCCCCGACGAGATCGTGCGGGGCGCCGAGGACGGCTCGGAGATGGGCGCCTTCCACGACCTGTACCAGCCGCAGCGCATGGACAGCCTGCGGGCGCGGCTCGCCGAGTACACCCCGGCGGGTACGGACGCGGGGGTCATCACGGTGACGTGACGATCCCGCACACCCGTACACCCCTACGACCTGTTGAGCGACTTCCGATGACTTGTGAACGACGGACTTCCTAGGGGGAACCCTTCCCATGCACGCAGACCTCTCCCGCGTCACCTTCCGGCCGGACCGGCACTACTCGGCGGTGATCGCCCAGCAGGGCCGCGTCCAGCTCGACGCGGACGCCAATGAGCAGGCCGCCATCCAGCTGCACCAGGCCCGTACCATCGCCGCCGACCTCATCGGGCGGTACGGCGGTCCGCGGGGCGCGACCGGTTTCGCGATCGACTTCAAGGGCCGTGGCCAGGAGCTCGACGAGCTGACCATCGGGCCGGGCCGCTACTACGTGGACGGCATCGCGCTGGACGCGACGCGGCAACAGGCCGGTACGCCGGTCGGCGACGACGGGCAGGTGGCCGAGACCGGGACCGCGGCCTCCACCACGCCGCCGGCCCCGGCGCCGCCCGCCACGTGGACGTACTGGGACCAGCCCGACGGGTACCGGGATCCGGAGCGGCCCGGTGACCGGCTGCCCTCGCAGTTCCCGTACCTGGCCTATCTGAAGGTGTGGGAGCGTTCCGTCACGGCGGCCGAGGACCCGCTGCTGCGCGAGGTGGCGCTGGGTTCGGCGATGCCGGACACGGCGGCCCGCATGAAGGTCGTCTGGCAGGTGCTGCCGCTGCCGGGTGCGCGGCTGGAGGTGGCCGACCAGAGGGACAAGGACCAGGTCCGCGCCGCCTTCGCCGCCTGGGCGGCCGCGCAGGCGCCGACCTCGCGGATGGCGGCCCGCAGCCGGCGCCCCGACCACGCGGACGAGGACCCGTGCCTGGTGGGGCCGGACGCCCGGTACCGGGGCGCGGAGAACCAGCTGTACCGGGTGGAGGTCCACGAGGGCGGGACGGCGGAGAACGCGACGTTCAAGTGGTCGCGGGAGAACGGCTCGGTGACCTTCGCCGTCGACGGGCTCGACGGCACATGGGTGGAGCTGGCCTCGCCGGGCAATGACGACAAGCTGGACCTGAACGTGGGCGACTGGGTCGAGTTCGCCGACACGGCCTACGTCAGCCGTGGTGAGCCGCTGCCGCTGCTGCGGGTCGAGGAGGTCGACCTGCCGGGGCGGCGGGTGCGGCTGTCGGGGGAGCCCGAGCCGTCGGTGGGCCGCCGCCCGGAACTCCACCCGTTCCTGCGGCGCTGGGACCACCGGGCCGGTGGCGGGCGGGCGCACAAGGGTGTGCCGAAGGCCCGGGGCGGCGCGCTGCGGATCGAGGAGGGGCGCTGGCTGCCGCTGGAGGACGGCGTCGAGGTCTGCTTCGAGCCGGGCCGGACGTACCGCTCGGGCGACTTCTGGACGGTCGCCGCGCGGACGGCGACGGGTGACGTGGAGTGGCCCACGGACGCGGCCCGCCGGCCGCTGCTGCTGGCCCCGAGCGGGATCGAGGTCCATTACGCCCCGCTGGCCTGGGTGTTCGGTGAGGGTTCGGTCTCCGATCTGCGCCTGGCGTTCGGGCCGCTGTCCGGTCCGGTCCCGGCCGCGGCGGAGGAGGAGCTGGCGGCGGAAGCGGAGGCCGAGGCGGAGGCCCGGTCCGCCGAGGCGGCCGGTGCCGGGTCCGATTCCTCCGCGCAGGACGAGAACTGACGGACCGGCCGAACCGGAAAGGAGCACCACGATGGCAACTCCGCTGTCCGCCTCCCAGTTGCTCAAGGCCCTTCGTGACGAAGGCCTCCAGGTCGTCGAGCACCGGAACTGGCGTACGCACAACCGCAATCACAAGGGCCCGTGGGGCCCGGTGCACGGGGTGATGATCCATCACACCGTGACCTCGGGCACCCGGAACTCCGTGGACATCTGCTACGACGGCCATTCGAGCCTGCCGGGGCCGCTGTGCCACGGAGTGATCGCCAAGGACGGCTCGGTCCACCTCGTCGGCCACGGGCGGGCCAATCACGCGGGGCTCGGCGACGACGAGGTCCTCCGGGCGGTGATCGACGAACGCGCCTCGCTGCCCGCCGACAACGAGGCCAACACCGACGGCAATCGGTACTTCTACGGGTTCGAATGCATCAACCTCGGCAACGGCACCGACCCGTGGCCGGCGGCCCAGCTGGAGGCGATCGAGAAGGCGGCGGCCGCGCTGTGCCGGGCGCACGGCTGGTCGCACCGCTCGGTGATCGGGCACAAGGAGTGGCAGCCGGGGAAGATCGACCCGCGCGGGTTCACGATGGACTCGATGCGGAAACGGATCGGACAACGGCTCGGCGGAAAGCCGGGCGGTCCGGCGAAACCCCCGGCGCCCAAGCCGCCGTCGTCGTACGAGCCGTTCCCCGGCTCCGCGTTCTTCGCGCCGGGCCGGCGCAGCCCGGTCGTCACGGCCATGGGCAAGCGGCTGGTGGCGGAGGGGTGCGGGCGGTACGAGGTCGGCCCGGGCCCCGAGTGGAGCGAGGCCGACCGGAAGTCGTACGCCGCCTGGCAGCGCAAGCTCGGCTATACGGGCAGCGATGCCGACGGCATCCCGGGGAAGGCCAGCTGGGACAGGCTGAAGGTGCCGAACGTCTGACCCGTGCCCCCCGGGGCCCACGTCCTCAGCCACGGCGGTGGTGGGCGCCGGGGGTGTGGCCGCAGCCGCCCGCGCGGGGGACGTGGGGGATGCCTGCGGGCAGGATGACCCGGCGTCCTGCCTCCGGCTGTCCGGCGCCTACGGGGCGTACGGGGCGTACGGGGCCTACGGGGCCTACGGGGCCTACGGAAAGCCATTGCATAAGCATGCAAACTATGACAATCTTACTCGTACCGCGTTGTACGAGGAGTTTCCCCGCATGGCCCACGAAGCCGACCCGACTACTCCCACCCCAGCATTCCGCATAAACATCGCCCTGGCCCGCGACTGCCACGACTGTGGCGAGTGGGGCACCGTGATCGATTCCCATGGCCACGACCGACCATGCCCCACCTGCCAGCGACCCGACCGCGCATGACCCACGGGCGTGCTTGCAGCGCACCTGGGGCCGCAACGTATGAACTGCCCCCTGCCGGCCGCGTTGGGTGATCCCTGCTGCTACGAGGATCATCCGCGCTCGGTCCGGGACGTGCCGGTTCCACGCGACGGGTCAGTAGTTCCGCCATTCGTGGCGGGTGTACTCCAGCACCGCCGGGTCCATCAGTGTGCTCGCCCGTACGTCCTGGGGGCGCCGGTCCACCGGGAAGACGGTGGCGGCAGCGAGGACGTCGTCGTCCAGGAAGCGCAGGGGCGGCGCGTCGGCCGGCAGGCGCAGCGCCGGGGGCGGCCCGTCGGCGCCGGGGGTGGCGAGGACGAATCCCCAGTTGCCGAAGCTGGGGACGTCGACCTGGTACGGGGTGGTCGCGTAACCGGCCTCACGGATCGTGGCGGCGATGGACCAGTACGACTTGGGTGCGAAGAACGGCGAACCGCCCTGCACCATCACACGGCTGTCGGGGGTCAGGACGCGGCCCAGCAGGTGGTAGAACTCCACGCTGTACAGCTTGGCCAGGGCGGCGGTGTCGGGGTCCGGGAAGTCGATGAGGACCGTGTCGTAGCGCCGGGTGGCGTCCCGCAGCCAGTTGAAGGCGTCGGCGTGGACGACGGTCACCCGCGGGTCGGACAGCGCCCGGCGGTTGAGGTCGACCAGCGGGGCGAAGGTGCGGGCCAGTCGCGTCATCGCCGGGTCGAGGTCGACCAGGGTCACCCTGTCGACGTCGTCGTAGCGCAGCACCTCCCGGAGGGCCAGCGCGTCCCCGCCGCCCAGGACCAGCACGGAGGAGCGCTTTCCCGACAGCGCGGGGTGGACGAGCGCCTCGTGGTAGCGGTACTCGTCCACCGAGGAGAACTGCAGGTCGCCGTTGAGGAACAACCGGGTGTCCGGCTCCCCGGTGAAGGCGGTGGAGCGGGTGACGACGATGTCCTGGTACGGCGTGGTCTCGGCGTGGACGATCGGGTCGCGGTAGAGCTGCTGACGCGCCGTGACCTCGATGTCGTCGGCAAGGACGTACACCGTGGCCAGGACGGCGAGGACACCGGCCGCGCCGGCCAGCAGCGCGTTCCGCACCACCGGGCGGGTCTCGCGGCGGAAGATCCACAGGACGACGACGACCCCGGCCACCGCGTTGACCGCGCCCACCACCAGCGCGCCCTTGAGCTGGCCGAAGGCGGGCAGGAGGAGCAGCGGGAAGCACAGGCCGCCGACCAGCGCGCCGACGTAGTCGGCGGCGAACATGTCGGCCACGGCACTGCCGGCCTCCTGCCGCCGGATGCGCTGGAGCAGCGTCATCAGCAGCGGGATCTCGGCGCCGACGAGGAGGCCGACGACGAACGAGACCACCACCATGGCCGGCATGTAGAGGCGCAGCCAGGCGAACGCCACGTACAGGATGAGCACCGACAGGCCGCCGACGAGCGCGAGCAGGATCTCGACGAGGGCGAAGGCCCCGACCGCGCGCCGTTGCAGCGGCTTGGCGGCCAGGGAACCGATGCCCATGGCGAACACCATGACGGAGATGACCACGGAGGTCTGCATCACGGAGTTGCCGATGAGGTAACTGCCCAGCGCGGTCAGCGCCAGTTCGTAGACCAGACCGCAGGCCGCGCAGACGAACACCGCGAGCAGCAGCAGGAACCGTGTTCCCCGTGCGTACGCCCCCGGCGGCCGGGGGGCGGCGGCCTCAGCGGTGCGGTCCAGGACGGTGGTGCTCATGGTGGGGTCGCTGTCGTTCAGGAAACGGCGGCGCCGACCATGAAGGCCGTGCCGAGGTACATGGCCGCCTGCACCCAGGCGGCGGGGTGGGGGCTGGTGCCGTTGTCGTCGAGAACGGCGTGACCCAGCCGACCGGGGGTCAGCAGCCCGACGATGACGGAGATCAGCGTCATCACGGCGACCCCCGCGAGGCCGTAGAGCAGGGTGCTGAACAGCCCTTCGGCGAGGCCCTGCTCGGATTCGCTGGCGCGGATGGACTGCTCGATGACCAGGCCGATGGCGATCGTCTGGCCGGCGAGGAGTACGGCGGCGCCGCGGTTGCGCTCGGTCCACACCACATGGACGAGCTTTCCGGGGGTGACGAGGTCGAGTGCGATGAAGCCGACCGCCATCACGACGAAGCCGACCAGGCCGTAGAGCAGGGCGGTGCCTGCCGACTCGAAGATCTCTGCCACGGTGTGCCTTTCGGGGTCGTCGTCGAGGAGTACGTAAGGGAGAGGAAATCAGGGTGTACGCGGGTACGCGCCCGGCGACCCGTGGCCGTGGGCCGGGGGTCACTTCCCGGAGCCGGGGCCCCCGCCGCGGAACGCGGCGCTGTCGGGGTCGGGCCACACGGAACCGATGTGGGTCCGCCAGCGGTGGTAGCCGGTCCGGTAGTCCGCGATCTCGATCAGGCTGCCCCTGCCGCTGGTGTGCGGACTGATCGCGACGATGTCGTTGCGGTAGCGGAGGAACTGCTTGTCGCCGTCGCTGAGACGGTCGACGGCGGAGGTGTTGCCGTCGATCTCGCCGGCGACCTTGGACACCGAGTCCGCCTTGTCGACGTAGTCCACGCCTCTGGAGGAGTACTGACTGCGGATCCAGGCGGACGGTACGTCGTTGCCGTCGTCGTCGTCCGGATCGCTGGAGCAGGCGGCGAGGGCCAGCGTGGCGAGGAGCATCGCACTGATGCGTCGAGCGTTCTTCATCGGGCCTCCAGCCGGGTGTGCGTCGCCACGATCCGGCGGCTCTGCGGATAGGTGTGCCAAGTGCGCCAGCTCAGCCCGGCGCTCTCCCGCTCGACGGTCAGTGCGGTGACTGCTTCGGGAGAGCCGGGGAAGACTCCGTACAGCGCCCGGGGGTGGTCCTCCGAGCGGCCCCGGATCCGGGCCACCCGTGCGCTGAACTCCTGGGGTCCGAAGCGCTGGACGTGGGCGCTGAAGGCGTAGTGCCAGTCGTCGAAGTCCTGCGCCGCCGTGTCCGGCAGGCCGCCCTCGACGCCCGGCAGGCAGGCGACGGTCTCCTGGACGGGGCCCGCGAAGACCTGGTGGGAGGCGCCCAGCAGCCTGAGCTGTACGTCGAGACCGCCGACGGTCAGGTCGCGTACGGCGAGTGCCTCGCGTGCGGGACGCCCGAGCACGAAGGACAGCTGGTCGGCGTCGGTGTCCAGGTACGGGGCCGTCAGCGCTATGCCGCTCATCCGGCGCCGCCCGGGCCTCTGACCGGTTCCCTGCCGCGGACGGCAAGCTCGAATCTCAACGATGTTCCCCCGACTGCGAAGTGCTTGGAGCGCGGCTGAGTATGGCACAGGCCATAGGCGTGCCTCAGGCAGGGTGTCCGCCCACGTCCCGGTCGGAGCCGGGCCACACATAGGGGAGGTCGGGCGGGACGTCGGCGAAGTGGGCCGCGTAGAAGACGGGGTCCTTGCGCAGGAGGGCCGACCGGTGGCTGCGGTGGAAGTCGGGGTCGCCGAGCCAGGGCGGCAGCTCACCGGCCTCGGCGAGTTCGTCCTGCGGGCGGACCGGTGCGCCGGGGCGGACGGTGTGGAAACCCGCGAGCAGGGACGCGGCGCAGGTGTCGCCGTGTCCCCTGGCGGTCCACGCCCCGCACACCTCCAGGCCGTAACGGACCAGGGCCTCCTCGTAGCCGGTCCACATCCGCACCGCCGGATGCCGCCGCCAGCCGTAACCCGGCACGGTCAGCCCGCGCAGCACCTGGAGCGCTTCGACCCGCTGCTTGCCCAGGCGGCGCGGGTCGAGCACCTCGGCGCACGCCGAGAACCGCGGGAACGGCAGAAAGGTCTGCACATCCCGTGTCTACCGCCCCCGGTCCGCCCCCGCACTCCGGACGGGCCGTGCGTGGCGGGCCTTCGCGGCGCGGTTCCGCGGGGCCGGCGGGCCCGGACCCGCTTCCCGCCCCGGCGCCCGTGCTCAACGAGCGACCGCCTTTTTCGGGCCCCCCAGCGGCTCCAGGTCGGCCACCGTGCCCGGCCCCCGCCCGGCCTGCACTGCGCGCACCTGATCCGCCGCCACCCCCGGGACGGTCTCACCCCGCCTGGGCGATGATCCTCCTCATGGCGCGTTCGGCGAGGGCGGCGATGGTGAGGGAGGGGTTCGCGCCGCCCACGTTGCCGGGGATCAGCGACCCGTCGAGGACGTAGAGGCCCTTCACACCATGGACCCGGCCTTCGAGGTCCGTGGTGCGGCCGATGACGCACCCCCCGAGCGGATGGCCGGTGAAGGGGTACGTCTTGACCGAGACGGGGAGCATGCCGGGGTTGGCCGCGATGACCCGGGAGCTGAGATCCGTCGCGGACCTGGCCGCTGCCGCGGACTTCTCGGTCGACCAGTCGGCGAGCGTCACCCGGCGGCCGCGCGGGTCGTAGCGGAACGTCCCCCGGTTGTCGGTGTCGACCGTGACGCTGAAGGTGATGGTCGCCGGTAGGGCGTGATAGGCGGGGAGGACCCAGTTCTCGGCGAGCAGCGGCAGGTCGAATTCGTCGGGGAAGAACGCACCGGAGGCACAGGGGGCGCCCTGTGAGCCGCCGTGGAAGCGCAGGGTCTGTGAGCGGAGGGTGGCCTGGTCGCCGTTGTCACCGAAACCGGTGCCGAGGGACGCGGGCAGGTCGGCGAGGTCCCCGCGGTCGCGTGCCGCCACCAGGAGCCGGTTGGTGTTCAGCGTGCCGGCGGCGACGAACAGCATGTCGCACGTGAACTCGACGGTGCCGAGCACGGCTCCGCCGGTGGTGAGCCGGCGGACCTCCACCGAGAAACGTCCGTCGCGCCGCCGGCCGATGGACCGCACCTCGTGCAGAGGGCGCACTTGTACGTGCCCGGTGGACAGGGCCGCGGGGAGGTAGTTCCGGGTCAGTGACTTCTTGGCACCGTTGCCACAGCCGAAGTCGGACTCGCCCACGGTCGCCGACAGAGGTGCGGCGTGGGCGAGTTCCCGTCGGACGACGTCCCAGTCGAACGTCGAGTCCAGGGGGAAGGTCCGGAAGCCCGCCCTGGCGAGGTGCTCGTCCCACAGCCGGGAGTGGGTGAACGGCATCGAGCGGTAGACGTCCCGCGGCATCGGGGAGGCGCCCAGCATGCGCCGGACCTTGGGGAACCAGATCCGGGTGAACTCCTCGTAGGGCAGGCCCGAGGGGTAGAGCCGTTCGAAGTACCGCCTGGGCGGGGCCACCGTGACGCCGGTGTAGACGATGGACCCACCGCCGACCGCCGCCCCGCAGGCGATGTCGAGGCCTCGCTCCTCGGACACCTCCATCACCCCCGGACCGGGTCTGACCGGGGTGGGCGGCAGCGCCGGCCAGCGCGTCGTGCGCCGGAACCAGAACATCGTGTCGGTGACACCGTTCATCGACCCGAAGACGTGCCTCCGGGGAGCGACGGGCCACTCCCGGCCGCGCTCCACCACCAGGGTGTCCACCCCCGCCCGCCCGAGCCGCAGCGCCGCCACCGCGCCACCGAACCCCGACCCGATCACCAGAGCTCTGAAGTGCGTCCGCGACGCGGCGACGGCGAACGCCCGGCTCCCGGCACCGCCCAGCACGGCCGCGCCCAGCCCGGCCAGCGTTCCCCGGCCGGCGAGCCCCAGCACTTCTCGACGACGAATCGGCATGGACCACTCCTACGTGGGGACGCGACGGGCACTCGGCTGCGGAACGATCACCTCCCCTCGCAGGACACGCCGCCTGCACCGGACCGGGCGACGCCGGGGCATGACCTGAGGGCGTCACCGCATGCCGGTGGCGGCAGCGGCCGATGGCCACGTGCGACATACGTTCGAAGGGCCTGCCGACGTGACGCCGGCCGGGAGGGGCAGTTGAACCGGGCATGAAGAAGCGCGGCATGCTCGCCGTCGCGTCCCTCGTCGCCGGAGCGGCGATCGCCGCCCTCAGCCCCGCGCCGCCCGCCGCCGCGGCCACCCCTGACGGTCCGTCGAACAGCGCGGACGATCTCGGTTCCGCCGAGAGCCGGGAGGACGGGGACGAGGAGCCCGCCGCGCACGCGTAGGCGCGTACGCGGACGGGACGCGAGAGTGACGGAGCGTGCGGGTACGCCGTGCGGGGCACCCCCCGTGCGGACCTCCCCCGGGGCGGACTACGGCTCAGCCGCCGGGGAGTGGGGCGGCCGTCCCGGTCGACGAGGTGGTCAGACCGGGGCGCCGTCGACGCCCACGGCTCCGCAGCCGGGGTGACCCCAGCGTGACCCGAGCTTGGCGATCGGGTCACCGGCGGCGTACGGCCGGCCGCAAGGACAGGTGCCGCGGAACTTCGCCTTGATGGTGCGCGACGCGGTGCCCGACGTGGCTCGGGCCGGCCGCTTCCTGGCGGTGGCGCCGGATTTCGTACGGGCCGGGGCGCTGCGGTCCGGCGCGGGTACCGGCAACCGGGTGTCACCGAGCGCGGTGCCGGCGGCCTGCTGGGTGGCCGCGGCGTCGCTCGCGGCCTGGTCGGCGATCGCGTTCAGGGGGTCGCCCCCCACGCGGTGGGCGGGCACGTACCGGAACTCGACGTCCCGGGCCGCCAGCAGGGCGTCGATGCCCTGTACGAGCTCCTGGTTGGCGACGGGCTTGCCGGCCGCCGTCTTCCAGCCGTTGCGCTTCCAGTTCGGCAGCCACTGCGTCACGGCCTTCATGGCGTACTGGGAGTCCATGCGCACCTCCAAGGAGGTCCCGGGGGCGACCGCCTCCAACAGCCGGAGCAGGGCGGTGAGTTCGCCCACGTTGTTGGTGGCACGGCCCAGAGGTCCGGACTCCCAGCGCTCTGGGCGGCCTTCCGCGTCGGCGATGACCCACGCCCAGCCGGCCGGGCCGGGATTTCCCTTGGCCGCCCCGTCACAGGCGGCGATGATGCGATCGGACATCCCCCGATCATGCCTTACGCCTGCGTGAGGACCGGGACGTGGTGTCTGCGCCTCCCGACCCCTCCGGTGCGGAATCATGCCCCGTGTCGGCTTCGGTACTCCGGGCAGCCACGACCGGGCGGAACCGACTTCCTTGAGCGGGAGGACTGTTGAACTCCAGAGGGATGGGCCGGGCGGAGACCGGGACGACCACGGACGGGTCAGACGTGCCCGCCGCGCCGGAATTACCGGATGCACCAGATGTTCTGGATACCCGGGACAACCCGAATGCCCTGGATGCTCCGGATGCTCCGGCGGTGACGGCAGGGACGGATGTACCGGACACCCGAGGGGCGTTGGCGTCCGCCGACCCGCCGGCCCCCACGCCGGTGCCCCCACCGGCGCTCTCACGCCGCCGGTTCCTCGCCGGCGCCGGGTCCGCCGCGGGAGCCGTGCTGGTCTCCCCGGCCACGGCCGCGGCCGTGGCGGCACGGGACCAGGTCGTCTCCCTGCGCTACACCGCGGCCACGAACGGGGCGGCGGACATCGCCCCTTCGGGCGACCGGCTGATCGCCGAAGTCCAGCACGTCATCTGGTCGTTGCCGCGCACGGGCGGCACCGCTGTCGCGCTGACCCCGGCCGAACTGGAACCCAGCCGCCCGGTCCACTCGCCGGACGGGTCCCTGGTCGCCTTCTGCGCGTACCAGGGCGGAGGGTTCCATGTGTGGACCATGCGGCCCGACGGCTCGGACGTCCGCCGGCGCACCGATGGGCCCTGGGACGACCGGGGCCCCGCCTGGTCGCCGGACGGCAGGCGGATCGCGTTCGCCTCCGAACGCGGCGGCGACCCCGTCGCCGGTGCCCCGTACCGCATCCAGGTGCTCGATCTGCGCACCGGCGCGCTCACGGCGGTCAGTGGGCTGCCGGGACAGGCGGGGCCCTTGCAGGACGGCCACTGGGAGGACTTCGACCCCACGTGGTCGCCGGACGGTGAGCGGATCCTGTTCGTACGGGCGGCCCTGACGACCGCCCCCTCGGGTGCGGCTCTCGAAGCGCGGACCGTCGTCTCCGTACCGGCGGACGGCAATGGGCCGGTGCGCGTCGTGCACACCGAATCCACCGCCGCCCAGGTGATGACCCCCGCCCTGTCCCCGGACGGGAAGCGGCTCGCGTACCTGCGGGTCACGACTGCGCCCCACGGCGGGTGCACGCTCGTCGTGGACGGCGAGCCGGTGGCCGTGACCGGGGACGTCGCCGCCGTGCCACCGCGCTGGACCGCCGGTGGCGAGCTGCTGCTCACCGTCGACGGCCGGTTCACCTTCGTACGCCCGGAGGCGCCCCACGCCCTGGAGCCCATCCCCTTCGAGGCGACCGTGCCGGTGCGCCGCCCGCGCTACCGGACCAAGCGGCACGACTTCGACGGCGGTCGCACCCGTCCGGTGCGGGGCGTCCACCTGCCGGCACTGGCACCCGACGGGCGCCGACTGGCCTTCGCCGCGCTGAACTCGCTGTGGCTGGCCGACACGTCGAGCGGCCGTCCGCCGCGCCGGCTGGTGCGCGCGGGCACGACGCGCTACCTCCTGGGGCCGGTGTGGGCGCCCGACGGGGAGTCGCTGGTGTACGCCGATGACAGCGACGGCCTGCTCGGGGTGTACCGCCACACCCTCGCCACGGGTACGCGCACGGCGCTGGCGACCGGCGGGCGGGTCCATCCGGCCCTCTCCCCCGACGGCGGCCGGCTCGCGTGTCTGGACCTGACCGGCCGCCTCGTCGTCAAGGACCTGTCCACGGACACCGAGCGGGTGCTCGCGGCCCCGCTGGGCGGCGGCGGCCTGCCGGGACGGCCCAGCTGGTCACCGGACGGGCGGTACCTCGCTTTGTGCGACCGGAACCGGCTCAACCAGCGGTTCCGCGAGGGCTACAACCTCATCCGGGTCGTGGACGCCGCGACCGGCGCGGCCCGGCTGCACGCCGTCGCCCCGCACACCTCGATCTCCGACCGCTACGGTTCCGGGCCCGTGTGGTCGCCCGACGGCCGCTGGATGGCGGTGATCGTGGAATCGGCCCTGTGCCTGCTGCCGGTGACGGCGGACGGCAGGCCGGCGGGCCCCCTGCGCACGCTCTCCACCGAACCGGCCGACCACCCTTCCTGGTCCGGCGACTCCCGCACGCTGCTGTACCTGTCGGGTGCCCGGCTGCGGCTGACCGGTGTCGACGGAGGCGGTCCACGCACCGTGCGCGTACCGCTGGACTACCGGCGGCCCGAACCCGCCGACACCGTCGTACACGCCGGCCGTTTCTGGGACGGGACCGGCGACGACGCGTCGGTCCGGGAGGACGTCGACGTCGTCGTACGCGGCGGGCGCGTCGCGGCGGTGGAGCCGCACCGGCCGGACCGCGCCCGGCCCGCGACGCGGCGGGTCGACGCCTCGGGCCGGACGGTGCTTCCCGGGCTGTGGGACGCGCACACCCACCCCTGGCAATACACCTACGGCGGCCGGCAGACGGCCTGCCAACTGGCGTACGGCATCACGACCGCCGTCTCGCTCGGTGGGTTCGCCCACGAGCAGGCCCGCATCCGGGAGGCGGTCGACGCCGGGCAGCTGGCGGGCCCGCGGCTGCTCAGCTGCGGCGAGCTCCTGGACGGCTCCCGGGTCGCCTACAGCATGGGCAGGGCCCACCTCACGTGCGAGGGGCTGCGCAGGTCGCTGGAGCGGGGGGCGGCGCTCGACTGGGACGTGGTCAAGACGTACGTCAGGGCGCCGGGCTGGGTGATGGAGGAGGCCGCGCGGTTCGCGCACGAGCGGCTCGGGGTCCGCGTGGGCAGTCACTTCTGCTCGCCGGGCCTGCAGACGGGGCAGGACATGACGAGCCATCTGCAGGCGACCCAGCGGGGCGAGTCCGGGCACGCGGTGACCGCCGCCGGCCGGGCGTACCAGGACGTGCGGGAGCTCTACACGGCTCCCGGTGCGGGATTCACCCTGATCGCCACACCGTTCACGGCGATGTGGCTGGTCGGGGCCGATCCTGGTCTCGTCCAGGACGAGCGGGTCGAGTCGGTCATGGCGCCATGGGATTCGGCGCTCGTACGGCAGATGGCCGCGCAGCCGCCGAGCGACGCGCACCTGGACACGCTGCTCACGGAGGTCGGGGTGTACCGGCGCGTGCTGGCGTCCGGGGGGCTGGTGGCGCTGGGCACGGACGCGCCGATCGTCCCGGTCGGCCTGTCACTGCACCTGAACCTGCGGGCGCTGCACCTGGGCGGTCTGTCGCCCGCCGAGGCGCTGAGAACGGCGACCCTGCTCCCCGCGCGGGCCTTCGCCCTGGACCGGCAGCTGGGCACGCTGGAGGTGGGCAAGGTCGCGGACGTCACGGTGGTGGACGGGGACCCGTTCAGGGACTTCGACTCGCTGGTACGCACGGTCTCGGTGCTCAAGGGCGGGGTGCCGCATGAGAGGTCGGCCCTCGTCGCGGCGTTCCGCCCGCCGGGCGGCCGCCGGATCGTGGACCGGCCGATGCCGGGCGCGGAGGGCTGGCTGGACGTCGGCCGCGTGATGCGGCAGGACGGCTGCTGTTCGGCCGGCCCGGCACACGGCTGACCGGCTGCCGCGTCACCACCCGTGCCGCCCGCCACGGTTCCCGTCGTGGGCGGCACGGGTGGTGACGCTCAGCTCTCGGCGTCCTGCGGGTACCAGCGCAGCTCGACCGTGTTGCCGTCGGGGTCCTTCACATAGACCGACTGGGCGCTGCCGCGCGCGCCGAAGCGGCTGACCGGCCCCTCCAGCACGTCGAACGTGCCCGAGTCGATCACCTCCTGCCAGTCCAGGGGGTCCACGACCAGGCAGATGTGGTCCACATTGGATTCGCCGCGCGGACGGCTGAGCAAGTCGATGATCATCGTCGGACTGACCCGCACGGACGGGAACGGCACCTTGCCGGCCCGCCACTCCTCGACCCGCACCGGTTCGAGACCGAGCGGCCCGCAGTAGAACTCCAGCGACCGCTCGACGTCCTCGACATTGAGCACCACGTGATCGAAATCCTTGACCCGCACCGGGCCACCCCCTCCACTTGACCAACGCCACGGTACCGGGCCGTCGGTGGTGCGCCCGTCAAGGGGCATGGCACGAAGCCGCCCGGTCAGGCTGCCGGTACGCCGCCGAGTCGCTCCCCGACCCGTACGGCGGTCTCCCTGAGCCAGATGTGGGCGGCGTCGTGGGTGTGGACGGGGTGCCACCACAGGGCCTCCCTCAAGGGCACCGCCTCGTACGGGGGCCGCAGGACACGGACCGCGACGAGGGGGGCGAGCCGCCGGGCCAGGCGTTCCTGGACGAGGGCCACGCGTCGGGTACCGGCGACCATCAGCGGCAGCAGCTGGAAGCTGTCGACGGAGACCTCGACGCGCGGCTCGATGCCGAGCATGCCGAGCTGGCGTACGGCGGGTGCGTCGTAGGTGCGTTGATAGGTGACCCACGGCAGCCGGGCCAGGTCCTCGCGGGTGAGGTGCTCATGGACCTCGGGGTGGTCGTCCGCGACGAGGAGGACCCAGCGGTCGTCGTAGAGGTCGGTGGCGGGGAAGCCGCTGATGACCCCGTGCGGCATGAGCAGGCCGTCCGTGGCGCTCAGGAGCGTGGCCGTGTCGTCGGCCACGGTGGGCGGGGTCTGGGTGAAGCGCAGGCGGATGCCGGGCGCCTCCCGGTGCACGACGCGGGCCAGTTCGGTGCCGAACACCGCGACGGCGTAGTCGGACGCCAGGAGCGTGAACTCGCGGCTCTCGGTGGCGGGGTCGAAGTCGGCCTGGCTGCTGAAGAGGCGTTCCAGCAGGTCGCACGTCGTGGCGGTGCGGTCCAGGAGGACCTGTCCGAGGGCGGTCAGTTCGTAGTGGCCGCCTACGCGGGCGAGCAGGTCGTCGTCGAAGTGACGGCGCAGGCGGGCCAGCGCGGCGCTCATGGCCGGCTGGCTGAGGCCCACGCGCTGCCCGGCGCGGGTGACGTTGCGCTCTTCCAGCAGGGCGCGCAGGGCGACGACGAGGTTGAGGTCGAGGCGGGCCAGGTTCACGGATTTTTCCCTACGGCGGGCGACTGAACAGGAAGTATAAACAGCATGGATTTCCACGATCCACAGAATCGATTTCCCTGATCAGGGGCGGCGGGTCCAGATTGGTCGCACCGCAACCAGGAGGACGTCTCTGTGAAACCCCCACCCGCATCCGTGCCGTTCGCGGGGCCTTTCGCCCTCGCCACCCTCTCCGCCCCGGACGGGCCCGCGTTCCCCGCCCTGGTCACGTCGGACGAGCGGGTGATCGACCTCCGCGTCGCGCTGGAGGCGCCCGGATCGACCGTGCGCGATCTGCTCGACCGGTGGGGGGACGTACTGCCCCGGCTGCGCGCCGTGGCCGCCGGCAGGGACGGCGAGCGGCGGCCGCCGACCGGATTCCGGGTGCACGCGCCGGTCGAGCCGCGCCAGGTCCTCCAGTCGGGAGCCAACTACCGACGGCACGTGATCGACCTGCACATGGCCCACCGCGACCCCTCCGACGACCGCCCGGACGACGTGCGCCGCGCAGAGGCCGCGGAGATCATGGACCGGCGGGCGGCCGAGGACCTGCCGTACGTGTTCATCGGCCTGCCGAGCGCGATCACCGGCCCGTACGACGACGTCGTCCTCCCCGCGTGGGCCGAACAACCGGACTGGGAGCTGGAGTTGGCCGCCGTGATCGGCAGGCCCGCCCACCGGGTGTCCGTGGAGGACGCCTTGTCGTACGTCGCCGGGTACACCATCGCCAACGACCTGACCGACCGTGCCGCCGTCTTCCGCCGCGACATGCCGCAGATCGGCACCGACTGGCTGCGCAGCAAGAACGCGCCGGGTTTCACCCCGCTCGGCCCGTGGATCGTGCCGGCGGAGTCGGTCGCCGACCCCGACGACCTGCGGGTCACCCTGAAGCTCAACGGCGAGGTGATGCAGGACGAGTCCACCAAGGACATGATCTTCGGCGTCGCCCGCGTGGTGTCGTACGCCTCCCAGGTCGCCCGGCTGCTCCCCGGCGACCTGGTGCTGACGGGCAGCCCGGCAGGCAACGGCATGCACTGGGGGCGGCTGCTGCGGGGCGGCGACGTGATGGACGGCTCGATCACCGGCCTGGGCGCCCAGCGCACCCGGTGCGTGACGGAGGCGCCGTGATGCCGGACCGCCGCGACCCGGAAGGCGCCATAGCCCGGGCCGCCAGGGCGTACTCCAACTGGGGCCGCTGGGGCGAGGAGGACGTGCTCGGCACCCTCAACCTCCTCGACGAGGCCAAGCGGCGTGAGGGCGCCGGTCTCGTCCGCCGGGGCGTCAGCTTCTCCCTCTCGCAGCGCTTCGACATGGACGGGCCGCAGAAGGGGTGGCGGCGCCGCACCAATCCGGTGCACACGATGCTGGACACGGGCACCGACGCCGCTCTGGGCACCCAGGGGTTCCCGCACGGGATCGGCGGCGCCGACGATGTGATCGCGATGCCGTTGCAGTGCTCGACCCAGTGGGACGGGCTGGGGCACATCTTCGACCACGGCAAGGCGTGGAACGGCCGGGACGCCGCCACGACCGTCACCTCCGAGGGTGACCTCGTCACCGGCATCGAGCACATGGCACCGTACGTCGCCGGGCGCGGCGTGCTGCTGGACGTCGGCCGCGTGGTGGGACGGGACGGTGAACTGCCCGACGGGTTCGCCATCACCGAGGAGCACCTGGCCGCGACCGCCCGGGCGCACGGGGTGTCCGTCGGCCGCGGCGACATCGTCGTCGTACGCACCGGCCGACTGGCCCGGGCGCGCCGCGAAGGGTGGGGCGACTACGCGGGCGGGCCCGCGCCCGGGCTGTCCTTCACCACCGCCGGATGGCTGCACGGCAGCGAGATCGCCGCGATCTCCACCGACACCTGGGGGTTCGAGGTGCGGCCCAACGAGTTCGAGCACGCCTTCCAGCCGCTGCACCAGGTTGCCATCCCGCACATCGGCCTGCTCATCGGCGAGATGTGGGATCCGGAGGCCCTGGCCGGGGACTGCGCGGCCGACGGTGTGTACGACTTCTGGCTCACCGCCGCCCCGCTCCCCATCACCGGGGCGGTCGGCTCGCCCGTCAATCCCGTCGCCGTCAAGTGACACGTGGGGCAAGGGAGTTCCTGATGAGCACATCCCGTACCGTCCTCGTCATCGGCGGTGGTGCGGCCGGCAGCACCGTGACGGTCCTGCTGCGGCGGGCCGGTCTCGCGGTGGAGCTGATCGAGGCCAAGGACGACTGGAACGCCACCGCCGGATCCGGCATCACCCTCCAGGGCAACGCGCTGCGCGTGCTGCGCGAACTCGGCGTGTGGCCACGGGTGAAGGAGTCCGGCTTCGGCTTCGGGTCCGTCGGGATCACCGCGCCCGACGGCACCGTCCTGCACGTCGCCCGCGACCTGCGCACCGGTGGCGACGACCTGCCCGCCACCCTCGGGATGCAGCGGCCCCGGCTCCAGCGGATCCTCGTCGACGCCGTGCGGGCGAGCGGCGCGACCGTACGGCTGGGCACCCGGGCGGAGGCCTTCGAGCAGGACGCCGACGGCGTGTCCGTGCGGTTCGACGACGGTACCGAGAGCCGCTACGACCTGGTCGTCGCGGCCGACGGGCTCGGCTCCGCCACCCGGGGCGCCATCGGTATCGCCGACCGGCCCGAGCCGACCGGCATGGCCATCTGGCGCGTCGCCGCACCGCGTCCGGCCGGCGTGGTCCGCACCGACCTGGCATACGGCGGCGCCGCCTACATCGCCGGCTACTGCCCCACCGGCGACACCACGCTGTACGCGTACGTCGTCGAGGCCAACCGCGACCGCGCCTCCATCCCACCGGAGTCGTACGCCGACGAGATGCGCCGGCTGACCGCCGCCTACGGCGGGTTCTGGCCGGAGATCACCGAGCACATCACCGATCCGGCGAAGGTCAACTACACCTGGTTCGACCGGCTGCTGGTCGAGGGTTCCTGGCACCGCGGTCGGGTGGTGCTCGCCGGCGACGCCGCCCACTGCTGCCCGCCCACGATCGCCCAGGGCGCGGCGATGTCGCTGGAGGACTCCCTCGTCCTCGCCGAGCTCCTCACCGGCGGGCGGCCCTGGGGCGACGACCTGTTCCAGGCGTACTACGAGCGGCGCGTCCCGCGGGTGCGGGCGGTCGTCGAGGCGTCCGTACAGATCGGCCGGTGGCAGCTCGACGGTGCGCGCGACGCCGACGTGCCCGGACTGATGGGGCGCACCATGACGATGCTCAGGGAGCTGCCGTGACGTTTCCCACCGTGGACGTGCACGCGCACGTCCTTCTGCCCGAGGTCGAGGCGCTGGTCGCCGCACTGCCCGGGCTCGCGGAGGCGAAGGCGCTGGACGCCCGCCGCAACGGTCCCGAGGCCCTCGCCGTCAGCGGCCGCATGGTCGCCGAGCGCGCCCCGGAACTCACCGACGTCTCCGTCCGGCTGGCGGTGATGGACGCCCAGGGCGTGGACGTGCAGTTGGTCAGCCCTTCGCCCTCGCACTACCACTACTGGGCGGACGAGGAGACGGCGGAGAAGGTGTACCGGCTCGCCAACGAGGCCACCGCGGCCCACTGCGCCGCCGCGCCCGACCGGCTGCGCGGCCTCGGCCTCGTACCGCTGCAACACCCCGGACAGGCGGTCGGCGCGCTCGAACACGCGCTGGAGCAAGGGCTGTCGGGCGTGGAGATCTCCAGCCACGGCCCGGGACGCGAACTGTCCGACCCCGCCTACGGGCGGCTGTGGGCGCGGGCCGAGGAGACCGGCGCGATCCTCTTCTTGCACCCCTTCGGCTGCACCCTGGACGAACGCCTGGACCAGTGGTACCTCTCCAACACCGTGGGCCAGCCCACCGAGAACGCCGTCGCGCTCTCGCACCTGATCTTCTCCGGCGTCCTGGACCGGCACCCCGGCCTGAAGATCGTCGCGGCCCATGGCGGTGGCTACCTGCCCACCCACATCGGCCGCTCGGACCACGCCTGGTCGGCCCGTTCCGACGCGGGCGCCGGCTGCGCCCACCGGCCCAGCAGTTATCTGGGGCGGCTGTACTTCGACTCGCTGGTGCACGACCCGCGTGTGCTGCGGTCACTGATCGGCGCCGCCGGGGCGGACCGGGTGCTGCTCGGCTCCGACTTCCCGTTCGACATGGGCGCCGACGACCCCCTCGGCGCTCTGCGCGCCGCTCGGCTCTCCGACGCCGACTTCGACGCCGTACGCGGTGGCAACGCCGCGGCCCTGCTCGACCTCTCCTGAGGAGGAACCCGTCATGAGCACTCGTCCGCTCACCCACCTGCGGCACGTCGACCTCGCCGTGCCCGACTACGACAAGCAACTCGACTTCTACGCCGGTGTCTGGGGCCTGACCAAGGTCGCCGAGGACTCCGGTATCTCCTTCCTCGCCGCCGAGGGGTCACCCGAGCAGTACGTGGTCCGGCTCCGCAAGGCCGACGAGAAGCGGCTCGACCTGGTCTCCTACGGTGCCGCGAGCGCCGCCGACGTGGACACGCTCGCCGAGCGGCTCCTCACCGGAGGTGTCCGGTTGGTCTCCGAGCCGGGGAAGGTCGGCACGCCCGGCGGCGGCTACGGCTTCCGGTTCTTCGACGTCGACGGACGCACCATCGAGGTCTCGGCCGATGTCGCCGTGCGCGAGCACCGCAGGATCGAGGAGAAGGAGTCGATCCCGGTCAACCTGTCGCACGTCGTGCTCAACTCCCCCGACCTGAACCGGACCCGTGAGTGGTACGAACGCCACCTCGGCTTCCGCCTGTCGGACACGCTCAGCTCCCCCCACATGGGGGAGGTCATGCACTTCATGCGGATCAGCAGCCGGCACCACTCCATGGCCATCGCCCAGGGCCCGCACACCGCCCTGCACCACATCTCCTTCGAGATGCGCGGCATCGACGAGTACATGCGGGGGACCGGGCGCGTGACGCGGGCCGGATTCCGGAAGATCTGGGGCCCGGGCCGGCACATGGCGGGTGACAACACCTTCAGCTACTTCCTCGACCCGCACGGCAACACCGTCGAGTACACCACCGAGCTGGAGCTGCTCGACGAGGACACCTGGCACCCGCACGTCTACGACTTCTCCCAGCCCGAAGTCACCGACCAGTGGGGCACCGCCAACCCGATGAACGAACTCGTCGCCAAGGAGTCGTTCAACGACCCCGACCGCGGTGTGTTCGTCGCCCCGCCGGTCTGAGTCCGCTGAGGAGAGTTCCGCATGCGCTTCGCGGCGTACGAACACCAGCACCGTCACCACGTCGCCGTCGTCGAGGAGGACGGCACCCTCCACCCGGTCCCCGGAGCCCGGTCGCTCACCGAGCTGCTGAGCTCCGGCGGCGGTCCGCGCGAGCTGCTCGACCGGGGCACCGCTTCGCTCGACGCATCACCCCCCGGCCCGCATGTTTCCCAAGTCAGGCTGCTGCCTCCGCTCCGGCCCGCGTCGGTACGGGACTTCGTCACCTTCGAGGAGCACGTCGAAGGCGTACGCCGTTCCGTCGAGGGCACCGCGGGCGTGCCGGAGCAGTGGTACGCGGCCCCCACGTTCTACTTCGGCAACCCCCACGCGATGCTCGGCCCGTACGACGACGTCCCCGTGCCGCCCGGATCCGCCGTCCTGGACTTCGAACTCGAAGTGGCGGCGGTGATCGGGCGCGAGGGCCACGACCTCACCCCCGAGCAGGCCCGTGACCACATCATCGGTTACACCGTGTTCAACGACTGGTCCGCCCGCGACCTGCAGTCCGCGGAGATGAAGGTCGGGCTCGGTCCCTGCAAGGGCAAGGACACCGCCACCACTCTCGGCCCGTACCTGGTCACCGCCGACGAGCTGGAGCCCTGCCGCGACACGGACGGTTTCCTGCGCCTGGCCCTCACCGCCGAGGTCAACGGCCGGGTGGTGGGTGAGGACCTGCTCTCCCACATGAGCTGGACCTTCGAGGAAATGGTCGCCTACGCCTCGCGCGGCACATACGTCATGCCCGGCGACGTCCTCGGTTCCGGCACCTGCGGCAACGGCGGCTGCCTCGCCGAACTGTGGGGCCTGCACGGCGCCCAGGACCCGCCGCCGCTGAAGCCCGGTGACACCGTCACCCTCACCGTGGAAGGCATCGGCACCGTCTCCAACACCGTCGTCCCCGGTCGCGAACCCGTCCCTCTGCCCACCGGCCGGCGACGGCGCCGGGAGCGGCCGTGAGGCCCCTTTCCGAACACGCCCGCTGGTTCGACGCTCCGAAACGGCTACTTCCAGGTGCGCGAGCACAGCACGAGGCGGTAGCCGTCCGGGGCGGCGACCGTCACTCCGTACTCGTCCCAGTAGGGTTGTGCGCGGCGACGCGCGTCCCTCCGGCGGCGGCCAGGCGGTCCACCAGCGCCTGGTCCACGGGGGTCCCCAGGTGGACCACGCACAGATCGTCCACGGTCGGGGTCGGCTCCAGCGGGTGCTCGGGATCGCGGGTCAGCGGAACCGCCGCACCCCCGCCCGGCCACCCCCGTCGTCGGCGGCAGGCCGCGGTCCGGCCCGCCACTGACGACACCGCCGGGGTCAGGAGCCGGTGAGGATGACGAGTTGCCGGGTCGCCCTGGTCATCCCGACATAGCGGTCGACCGCTCCTTCGACACCCTCGCCGAACGCCTCCGGGTCGATGAGGACGACCAGGTCGAACTCGAGACCCTTCGACAGCTCCGGGGTCAACGACCGCACGCGGGACGTCTCCCGGAACGTGGGGTCACCGATGACGCAAGCGATCCCGTCGGCATGCGCGGAGAGCCATCCGTCGAGAATGGGGTCCAGATCCGCAACGGGTCCGTGTACGACGGGGACGCCGCTGCTGCGGACGGAGGTCGGCACATTGGCGTCCGGGAGTACGGCCCGGATGACCGGCTCGGCCTCCGCCATGACCTCTTCCGGCGTGCGGTAGTTGACGCTCAGGGAAGCCACGTCGATCCGGTCGAGTCCGACCCGCTCGAGCCGTTCCTGCCACGACTCCGTGAACCCGTGCCTGGCCTGGGCGCGGTCCCCGACGATGGTGAAGCTCCGGGACGGACAGCGCAGCAGCAGCATCTGCCACTCCGCGTCGGTCAGTTCCTGAGCCTCGTCCACGACGACGTGTGCGAACGGGCCGGCGAGCAGGTCCGGGTCGGCGGTGGGCAGTTCGGACTCGTCGACCAGGCTGACCCGGGCGTCCTGGCCGCGCAACATCGTCACCAGGCCTTCGCCGTCGTCACCGTCGGCGCCGGAGTCGGCCGCGGCCGCGATCAGGTTGTCGACCACCTGCGTCATACGCTCGCGCTGGGCGGCGAGGGCGGTCTTGTGCCGGCTCAGCCGACGTGCCGCCTCCGGGTCGCCGAGCCGCTGCCGCGCCGCGTCGAGAAGCGGCAGGTCGGACACCGTCCAGGCCCGGGCGTCCTCGCGCTGCAGGTTCTTCACCTCATCAGGGCTGAGCCAGGGGGCGCACATCCGCAGGTAGGCGGGTACCGACCACAGGTCTCCGACGAGGTCGGCCGCTTCGAGCAGCGGCCACGCCGCGTTGAGGGTGTCCACCAGTTCCCTGTCGGTCCGCAGGGACCTGCGGAACAGGTCGGGCGAGACGTCCCCGTCGTACTTGTCCATCAGGATCGTGACGAGCGCCTCCCAGATGAGCTCACGCGCCTCGTTGTGCGGCGTCCCCGGATCCGGTGCTGCGAACGCCTCGGCCCAGTCGTCGGCGGTCAGCCGGATGTCGGTCCAGTCGACCGTGACCGTCATCCCCCGAGCAGGCGGCTCCTCGTAGAACCTGACGGCCGTCTCGATCGCCTTCACCATGTTCGCGGACGACTTCAGGAGTGCCACGTCCGGGTCGGTCTCGACCGATGCTCCGGCTCCCTCGGCGACAAGGTCCCGCAGGGTGCAGGTCTGCACGCCCTCCTCGCCGAGGCTGGGGAGGACATCGGCGACGTACGCCAGGTAGGGCTGGTGCGGACCGACGAACAGCACGCCGCCCCGGCGGTGACCGAGGCGGGGGTCGGAGTAGAGGAGGTACGCGGAGCGGTGCAGGGCGACGACGGTCTTCCCCGTACCCGGACCGCCGTCGACGACGAGAGTGCCGCGGGATCCCGCCCGGATGATGGCGTCCTGGTCGGCCTGGATGGTGGCGAGCACGTCTCGCATCCGGGCCGACCGGTTGCTGCCCAGGTCGGCGATGAAGGCGGACTGGTCGTCCAGCGCGGCGTGCCGCTCGAGCCGGTCAGCGGTGAACACTTCGTCCCAGTAGTCGCTGATCCGGCCGCGCGTCCAGCGATACCGGCGGCGGCTCGCCAGACCCATCGGGTTGGCGTGGGTCGCCGCGAAGAACGGCTCAGCCGCGGGAGAGCGCCAGTCGAACAGCAGTCGGCGGCCCGTGCTGTCGGTGAGGCCGAGTCGTCCGATGTAGAGGGGCTCGGGGTCGTCCGCGCCGACGATGTGTCCGAGGCACAGATCCAGTCCGAAGCGGCGCAGTGCGCGGACGCGGCCGGTCAGCCGGTGGATCTCCGCGTCCCGCTCCATTGCCTCCCGGCCGATGCCGCCGGGTGCCTTGCGCTCGGCATCGAGCCGGTCGGACAGTTCGGCGATCGCCTCCTCGAGGCTCTTCTCGATGGCCGCGAAGTGCCGCTCGTCGCCGGCGATCAGCATCGGGTCGGCCTTGTGTGAGAGCTGGTCGGGAAGGCCGAACGCACGGGCGGTCAGGGGGTTCATGTCCGTCAGCTCCGATCCGAAGTCGCGTCGGCGGTGTGCGGCGGTACGCCCACCCTTGTGTCGGCGCCGCGTATCACCACCGACTCGACGTCACCGCACAACCCATAAAGGGACAACAGCGAACGCATTTCGTGAATCACTCATTTCCACAGGTTCCTGGCCTCGGCCAGCGATTCTGCGGCACGACCAGGGCCTTGCCGCAAGCCCCCCGGTGCGCTATACGTTGAGAGTGGCAAGGAGTGGGAACTCCTCTTCGCCTTCGCCCGCTGTCGACGGGCACGCTCTCCACTCAGCGGCGACGCACTCCCTCGTTCACACCGAGCGCCTGCACGGCGGCCTGGGCACGGAGTCGCTCGGCGGTCGCCCTTCGATCGTGTCGCGCGGGATCAGGTTCGGGCAGGACGTCCCACGCCACCGCTGTCCCCCTGCTGAGCGTCGTCTCCATCGGTGGCTTCTAGGTCAAAACCTGTCCTACAAGTCGCCTAGTGTCGGAACGAGCAGCACGCACTCAGGAGGGCAGCGGATGACCGTAAAACCGATCCCGGACGGCTACCACACCGTCACGCCGTGGATCATCTCGCGCGACACAGCTGGGCTCATCGACTACCTGAAGGAGGCGTTCGACGCAGAGGAGATCGCCCGGGTCGTCGGGGACGATGGGCGGATCGGGCACGCAGAGGTACGGATCGGCGACTCCATTGTCATGCCGTTCGACGCGGCGCCGGGCTGGCCGCCGACGCCCGCCTTTCTGCGCCTCTACGTCGAGGACGCCGATGCCGCGCACCGCAGGGCTGTCGCGGCCGGCGGTACGTCCGTGACCGAGGTGACACACCTCTTCTTCGGCGACCGGGTCGGACGGGTACGCGATCCGCTGGGCAATCTATGGTGGCTCCAGACGCGGGTGGAGGACGTCAGCCCGGAGGAGATGGAACGCCGTCTCGGCGACCCGAAGTGGGCCGAGGCGATGGCGTACGTCCAGGGTGCCGACTTCTTCCCGGGGGCCTCGGTGGTGGTGGAAGGGCTCAACCGACAGGATGGGCCGTAACCGTTGACGGGTGAGAAGTGGGGAATCGCGGTGGATCTGATCCATCTCTCGGATGGACAACAGCTTCCGAGTACGAGTGCTGGGCCGCCGCATGCCGGGAGTGCTGCCGCTGCACGACCTGCTCGACGCTGAGGTACTCATCGAGAGTGGCTTCCTGGGCGGACGACTGGGCCTGTCCAGTGGTTTCACGCCGAGGTCCCGGACCGGGCGGCGGTACTTGTCGTGGTCGTGGCCGCGGTCGGCCAGGTTCCCGTCCGGGCGGCACCTGTGTTCCCAGGCGATCCCGGTATGGAGAACGCACAGGATGCCCTGGATCACCAGCCGGTCCGGATGACGCCCGCGCCCGGGACGGGAGTCAGTCGACAGGCCAGGTGTGCGCCGGAGCGTTCATGTGCATGTAGTCGATGTACTGCTGGGTCATCCGCCGCAGTGCCTGGTGCCGGTCCGCGTGGGCGATGTCGTGGATGTGGTGGAACATCTCCGACTGCCACACCGCGCCGTTGCGGCCGCTGACGCATCGCTGCTCGATGATCCCCAGCAACGGCTCCCGCCAGGCCCGGTCCATGCCCGACCGCTCCAATCCGCGGTGCGCCAGCGGCAGCAGGCGCCGCAGTACCAGCTCGGTCGCCGGGACCTCGCCCACCCCCGGCCAGTACAACTGCGCCTCGATCCCGTGCCGAGCCGCGGCGTGCAGATTGTCCTCCGCGGCCGAGAAGGACATCCGTGACCAGACGGGACGGTCCTCGTCGACCAGGGCACGGGTCAGCCCGTAGTAGAAGGCACCGTTCGACAGCACGTCGGCCACCGTGGGGCCTGCGGGCAGCACCCGGTTCTCCACCCGAAGATGCGGTACGCCGTCGACGACGGCATAGACGGGGCGGTTCCAGCGGTAGATCGTCCCGTTGTGGAGGGTGAGTTCGGCCAGTTGGGGGGTCCCGTCGCCGTCGAGTGTCTCCTGCGGGTCCTCGTCGTCGCACAGCGGCAGCAGCGCCGGAAAGTACCGTGCGTTCTCCTCGAAGAGATCGAAGACGCTGGTGATCCACCGCTCACCGAACCACACCCGGGGCCGTACTCCCTGCACCTTGATCTCGTCGGACCGGGTGTCGGTGGCCTGCTCGAACAGCGGAATGCGCGTCTCGTGCCACAGCTCCTTGCCGAACAGGAACGGTGAGTTCGCCGCCAGGGCCACCTGCACGCCCGCGATGGCCTGCGCAGCGTTCCAGTAGGACGCGAACTCGTCCGGCGAGACCTGGAGGTGGAACTGGGTGCTGGTGCACGCCGCCTCCGGCGTGATGGTGTCGGCGTAGGTCCGTAGCCGTTCCACCCCGTCCACCGAGATCAGCAGGTCCTCGCCGCGCGCGGAGAAGATCTGCTCGTTCAGCAGGTGATACCGCGGATTCTCGGACAGCGACGCCAGGCCCACGTCCTTCAGCTCCAGCGTCGGCAGAATTCCGATCATGACCAGATGCACACCGATCGCCGCGGCTTTCTCCTCGGCGTGGTTGAGCGCGTCCCGGATCTCCCTCTCCCAGGAGTCGGGGCCGCCCGCGGTGAGCTGCCGCGGCGCGATGTTGATCTCCAGATTGAACCGGCCGAGCTCGCTCGACCACGAGGGATCCGCGATCGTCGCCAGGACGTCCGTGCTGCGCATGGCGGGCTCGCCGGCGGCGTCCACGAGGTTCAGTTCGATCTCCAGACCGACCTGCGGCCGCTCGAAGTCGAACCGCGACTCCCGCAGCATCCGCGCGAACACGTCGAGGCAGGTGTGCATCTTGTTCCGGAACTGGCGACGGTCATCACGGGTGAACACCAGTGCCGGGACGTCGCGTCCCATCCGGCCCTCCCGAGTCTCCTCGGCACGGACCCCACCTTCAGCGTGCCACTCCCCGGGCGGCCGGACCACTGAGGGCGTTCGGTGGACGGGGCCTGGATTCGGCCTGTCGCCGCGCCGACGCCGAACGTGACCGAGCACCACGCGGCTGGGCCGTGCTCGGTGGCCGGGTCCGTCGGGTGACGGGCCCGGCCTCGGCGGTCGACGCGTCGGTCAGACGCGGTCGGCCGCGATCAGGACGTACTGGAAGGAGCCGTCCTTGTAGGAGTTGATGAACGCCTCTTCGATGCCGGTCACCAGGGAAGAAGTGGCCCGCAGCTCCCAGTAGGGCAGGGTCTCGGCAGTCAGGTCGATGACGGCCTGCGGTACGAGACGGTTGTCGGCCATGGCGCGCAGGTACTCCCGGCGGGAGTGGATGTTGCACTCGAAGTGGGCGTTGATCTGGGAGACCCACTTGGAGGGCTGGCCGTAGCGCGGGTTCCAGCAGCCGGTGATGGTGACGTAGCGGCCGCCGACCGCGAGGATGCGGGAGTGCTCGGCGAAGAGGTCGTGCAGGTCGACGTACATGCTGGACTCGTTGTTCCACGAGGCCGCCGCCTGCCCTGTCTCGAAGGGGGTGGCGAGCATGTTGCACACGCGGGCGCGGACATGGTCGTCGATGCCGAGCTCGCGGGCGCGCTGGTTGGCGAAGTCGGCCTGCTTGGCCGACAGGGTGACGCCCTCCACCGTGCATCCGAAGCGCTGGTGGGCCATGACCATGGAGCCGCCCCGGCCGCAGCCGGCGTCCACGAGCGTGTCGTCACGGTCGATGGAGCCGAGGTGGTCCAGGAGGACTTGGGCCTGTGCCGACTCCAGGCGGTGGAGCTCGGCGATCAGCCTCTTCTCGTACGCGCTGTCGTCCGGGCTTCCGAGGGCGGCGTGGTCGACGTCGCCGATGCCGTAGTGGTGGTGGTACAGCCCGTCGACATCGCCGAGACGCAGGTTCACGGGCCTGGCCTCCTGGTCCCAGTAACGGGCGATGTCACCCTGGTAGGGGGACGCCGGGGAGGGGATGAACGCGGAGGTGCCGTTGGCGGTGGTGAACTCGGTGCTGGTCACAGATGAATCCTTCTTACCAGAAATCGGGCAGGCTGTAGCGATAGGTGTTGGTCATGTGCCAGTAGTGGTTGCCGTCGACCCACGCGGCCACTCCCCGCAGGAAGCGCAGCACGCTCGGGGCGGGGCAGGCGGCGGCCAGGGCGGCCGCTTCGGCTTCGAAGGCGTGCATGAGGTCGTTGTGGACGTCGACGGCCTTCAGGTAGGCGTCCCGTTCGGAGCGGTCCTCGCGCTCGGCGATGACCACGGGCAGGTTCAGGTGCCGGCCGGGGCTGTCGAGTTCCTTGGTGTACGAGTACAGGTCGTTGACGATGGTGGTCGCGTTTCCGGCGAGCGCGATGACCCGCTGCATGGCGGGCCGGGCATGCAGGTCCGCCGGCAGTTCGTACCCTCCGACGCTGTCGGTGATGGTGGGACAGGGGCGGAAGTTGTTGAACTGACGCATTGCCAGGTACTCCCACACCTCCGGAACGTGATCCGTCTCGGCCCAGGCGGCTTCGGCGAGGTACCCCATGTGCAGACGGGCCATGTCGTGCCGGAACCGGTCGGCCTGGGAGGGGGTCGCCAACTGGACGAAGTACTCCATGGCGGAGCGGTAGGCGCGCCGGGGGGCGTCCGACTGGAGGGACTCCACCCATCCCGGCTCGTACTCCTTCGTGGTGTGCAGCGGGTCGAGAGCCGTGTGCGCCAGCAGAAGTCGGCTGCCGAGGCCGATCGGTGAGCCACCGTGGTCTTCGCAGTAGCAGTCGTCGACCGCGTTCTCCGCGACCATCAGCCGCGTGGCGATCATCAGATGGTCGATGGTGGGAGCGTCCGGGTGGCAGGCGACCATGTAGCGGCCGACGGAGAAGCCGTCGAACTGGTCCTCCCACTCCGGGGGGAACGCCTGGACCTCGTCCACCGCCCATGCCTTGATCCTGCGGCTGACCTCGGCCACCCGCACCGCATCGGGCTCCGGCACCGGGTGGTGGTACAGGCCCGGGATCGGCCTGCCCTGCGCCCGCTCCTCGGGTGCCGGAGGTGCCGGCGGCTCCTCGCGCCGCACCAGGTGCAGGCCCGCGGTGCCCAGACCACTGGGGCCGCGCAGGATACGTTCCAGGGCGGGCTTCGGTTCCCTCACCGCGGTTGTTGCATCGTGGCTCAGGTGATGAGGGATCGGATCGCCGCTCGGGCCGCCGCCCGGTACGGACCCGGCTGCGGGCTCGGGCGCTGTGGCGGGGATGGGCACGGGCGGCGGGCCGGGCAGGAAGGGCAGGGCGGGCCGGGCGTCGGCCTCGGCGCCGACGGTGTGGGCCTGGTCGAGGACGTGGGTTCCGAAGCGGTCCGCTGCGGCAGACAGGCTCGACTGCAGAGGGGAAAGCCCAGGATCGGGCATCCGTGACTCCTTGGTGAGGTGGGTGGGCTGTCCCGGGTGCCGGGCGGGCTCGCCCGGCCCGGGAGGGGCCGGGCCGAGACGGCCGTCGGACGGGCCCACTAGGGCGTGTCTTTTGGATCAGGCCGGATCAGCGAGCGGGGTCCGGTGCGTGCAGATGCAAGGCGGATGTGGGGGTCCCCCCGCCGAAGGCACGGGGAGGCGCCACTGCGGAGCATGGGCGACCGACGACAACGCAGCAGATGCGCGTGCCAGGGCTCGCGAGCCCGGCAAGATCCGAAAGACACGACCTAGTCTCGCCTTCGGGCGATCTGCACGTTCTCCAGCACGCCGAGCGCGTCGGGCACCAGGATGGCGGCGGAGTAATAGGTCGTGACCAGGTACGAGACGATCGCCTGTTCGCTGATGCCCATGAAGCGCACCGAGAGGCCCGGCTCGTACTCATCCGGCAGGCCGGTCTGGCGCAGGCCGATGACGCCCTGGTTGTCCTCGCCGGTTCGCATGGCGAGGATCGAGCTGGTGTTCTCCTTGCTGATGGGGATTTTGTTGCAGGGCAGGATCGGGACCCCGCGCCAGGCCGGGACGTGCTGCCCGCCGACATCGACGTGATCCGGGTAGATCCCGCGGGCGTTCCACTCCCGCCCGATCGCAGCGATCGTCCTGGGGTGGGCGAGGAACAGCTTGGTGCCGCGGCGGCGGCAGAGCAGCTCGTCCATGTCGTCCGGGGTGGGCGGGCCGGAGTGGGGCTGGATCCGCTGTCTGAAGGCGGCGTTGTGGAGGAGCCCGAACTCCCGGTTGTTGATCAGCTCGTGTTCCTGGCGCTCACGCAGCGCCTCGATGGTGAGCCTGAGCTGCTCCTCGGTCTGGTTCATCGGCCCGTTGTAGAGGTCGGCGACCCTGGTGTGGACCCGCAACACGGTCTGCGCGACGGAGAGTTCGTACTCGCGCGGGTTGAGCTCGTAGTCGACGAAGGCACCCGGCAGCTCGACTTCGCCGGTGTGGCCCGCCGACATCGCGATCTCGGCCTCGCCGTGACGGTTCTGCCGCTGCTGAGGGAGCGACCTGAACCGCTGGATGTGGTCCTGGAGCCCCGGTGCCGAGGACAGTACGGCGGCGAAGTCGGCGCGGGACAGGGTGAGCAGGGTGCCGGCGGTCTCGGCAGTGGCGGTGCAGTCCCATGTGGCGTCGGTGTCCAGCAGGGCGTTCTCACCGAACCGGTCGCCGTCGGCGAGTACGGCGACGGTGACCTCGTCGTCGTACTTGCCGACGGAGGTCCGGTTGATCCGGCCGTGGGCGATCAGGTGGATCTGCTCGGCCGGGGCACCGCGCTCGGCCAGCACCTCTCCGGCCCGGAAGTCGCGCTGGACGCACCGGCCGGCGATCGCGGTCAGGACCTCCACGTCGTCGAAGCCCCGCAGCAGCGCCAGTTCGCCGAGCTCGCGGGGGATCACCCGGACGCCGGCACCGTCCTGGACGAACTCGATGCGCCCGTCGCCGACGGTGTAGGTCAGCCGGCGGTTCACCCGGTAGGTGCCGCCCTTGGTCTCCACCCAGGGGAGCATCCGCAGCAGCCAGCGAGAGGAGATCTCCTGCATCTGCGGGGCGGACTTGGTTGTGCTGGCGAGGTTGCGGGCAGCCGCGGTGCTCAGGCTGGACTGCCGAGGCGGCTCCAGCTGCGCTTCCCGGCTGGTCTCAACGGTCATCGGGCGAGCTCTCCTTGGCAAGGTGGTGGTCGGCGTACACGCGCTGCTCGCGCGCCAACCGGCGAAAGAGGCAAAGAGGAGGAAGAAGCGAAAGACGAGCAGTCTCTTGGGAATCGGTCCAGATGCCGGGGAACAGTAACGGCCGGTGCACCCGGCTCGCCCCGAGAGTCCGATGGCATTAGCTCAATGCAGTGATCTTGCTCCGTGCAAGGTTTGTCCGGACCGGTGCGGGCATGCGGAGCCGGGCCGAGAGCATGCGTCGGCATGTGAGGGTCGGGCTGCGGCCGGTGTCGTCCGGCTCGGCGCGGGTCGGACGCCGCTCACGGTCGGTCCCGCTCGCGTTGTGTCGTATGCCGACGGCGGGGAAGCGGGAACGGGGTCAGCAGCAGGGCAACGGCCCGAGCCGCCCGTTCGCCGGTCTTCACCGGACCGTTCGAGCGAGCGGCCTGGCCGCATGGCCGGCTCGGTGTCGTCGCGGCAGCGTCGGCCGCGAGGTCATACGTCCTGGATGCGCGGGAAGGGCCGGTCCGCCTCCAGGGCGAAAGCCACTTCGAGGAGCGTCCGTTCACTGCCGGGGCGGCCGGAGAACATGACGCCGATGGGCAGTCCATTCTCCGTCGTGCTGGTGGCCGGTACCGAGATCGACGGCGTGCCGACGACGTTGTTGAGCGGTGTGAACGCGACGTAGGCGAGAATCCGCTCGATCAGTGCCGGGTAGGGAACGGCCGGGCTGAGGTGACCGATCGGCGGTGTGGTGTGGGCGAGCACCGGGGAAAGGACGAGGTCGAGTCCCCGGAACGCAGCCGCGTAGGCCTCCCTCGTACGCTTCAGCCTGCTCAGTACGCCCGGAGTGCGCCGCCAGTTCTTCAGGTAGGCCTCGCGCAGGCCCCGGCTGAGGCCGTCCATGCGGCGCCGGTCGAAATCCGTGCCGAGGGTCCGGCCCGTGACGCCGAGGAGGAACGACAGCATCCCCCAGTAGGTGAGGAAGTCCTCGGTGAAGCGGGGGTCGAGGGCCAACTCCACCGGCTCCACGGTGTGGCCGAGCCGTTCGAGCGTCGCCACCGTCTCCGTGACGGCGGCCCGGGTCTCGGTGTCGGAACGGACACCGTTCGGCGAGTCCAGCAGGAACCCGATGCGCAACCGCCGTTCCGAGGGGCCTTCGACCAGGCCCAGGGGCGGCAGCTTGGGGTTGCGCCAGTACGTTTCGGCGGCGGCGAGGAACGCGGCTGTGTCCCGCACGGAGCGGCTCACGACGCCGTCGGAGACGATGTCGATGGGCAGTTGACGGCTCTGGGCGTTCGCCAGGACCCGGCCGCGGGTGGGCTTGAGGCCGACGAGTCCGCAGCAGGCGGCGGGGATCCGGATCGATCCCCCGCCGTCGTTGGCGTGCGCGATCGGCACCGCACCGGCAGCGACGAGCGCCGCGCTGCCGCCCGACGAACCGCCTGCCGAGTGGCCCGTGTTCCACGGGTTGCGGACCGGCTCGGCGCCCTCGTACTCGGTGGTCGGACTGAACCCGAACTCGGGCAGCCGGGTCTTGCCCAGCACCGTGACACCGCTGCTCAGGAACTGCCGGGCGAACGGCGCATGCCGTCGCGCGGCCCTCGGGGTGAAGGCCGCGCTGCCGTGGCCGGTGGGCAGTCCCAGGTAGTCGGTGTTGTCCTTGACGAAGGTCGGCACCCCGGCGAAGACACCGCCCGCCCCTGTGGCGTGCGCCGGGGCATCGATGTGCACCTGGACCGCGTTGAGCCGCGCCTCGACCGCGCGTACTCGCTCAGCCGCGTCCCCGGCGGCCTCGGCGGCGCCGACCTCGCCCCGCCGGATCGCCGCGGCAAGGCCAACGGCGTCGTGTTCTCCCAGGGCGTCGTCCCGGAAGGCGTGGACCGTGGTTCGTCCCTCGTAAGTCGTCACCGCTGCCTCAGCCCCCGGACGTGTGGATGGTTGTCCGCCATCATTCCTTACCAGTAAGTAACAGGCGAGGGTTCCGCAGAGGCTCGTCGGCATGGCGTCAACTCCGTCGCGGCGGGTACCTGCTGGAGCGCCTCGCCCCTCTGATCGCCCAGGGGCGGGCAGCCGGCGGGCCGGGGCCGCTGGAGGCCGCATTGTGCGACTGGCGCGGGGCGGTTGTCCGCCCGTGGGCGGGGGATGCTGACCGGGGCCGCAGAGCTGGAGGCATACCTCCGCGAGCACGGATGAGACGTCGGTCACCGGCCGGGGCCGGGCTCGTCGGGCAGGCGCGGCGGCCGTCCCCCGGTGCTGCCGGTTCAGTACGCCATCGGCGAGAACCGCTGCGCCGTGTTCGGCTGCCGCTGCGTCAGGGACGGCACGATCGGGACCACATGGGCGATCGGCCCGGCGAGCGATGGGCCCAGCAGCGACAGAGCCTTGGGGGAAACCCGGTCTCGGTCTCAGTGGGCGAACACCGGCCCAGCCGACGGATCCGGACGTCCTTCGGGCAGCAGAGCGAGGCCGGCAACGGCAACGACGACGGAGATGACCGCGCAGGTCAGGAACGCGGTTCCGAAGCCGTCGACCGACGGGACGCCCGCTCCCCCGCCGCCCTCGAGGCTCGCGCCGGCGACGGCCGCCACGACCGCGATACCGAGGGAGGCGCCCAGTTCGTGGCCGGTGTTCACCAGGCCGGAACCCAGGCCCGCGTCGGCGTGCTCCACACCGTGCATGGCGCTGGTGATGGCGCAGACGAAGCCGGCACCCAGGCCGAAGGCGAGCAGCAGGAAGCCGGGCAACACCTGGGTCCACGCGTTGCCGTCCCGCTCCAGCCCCGTCAGCAGGAGCGCACCGACCGCGGCGACAGCCAGCCCGCCACCGGCCGTCGCCCGCCAGCCGAGCCGTGCGACGGCCTGTCCACCGAGGTGAGCTCCCATCGTGGTGACGAGGGCGACCGGCAGGAACACCAGACCGGTCTTCAGCGCGGAGAAACCGAGGATGTGCTGGAGGTAGAAGGAGCACAGGAAGAACGCCGAGATCAGGATGCCCGACGCGGCGAGCATGACGAGGCAGCCGCCCAGCAGCGAGCGGCGGGCGAGGAACGGCAGCCGTACGAGCGGCGCGGCCGCCGACCGCTCGGCCGCGGCGAACAGACCGGCTGCGACCAGCGCTCCGACGAGCGGAATCCACGCGGACGCATCGCCGAACCCGTGGTCCCGCGCCTGGACCAGACCGTAAATGAGCAGGGCGGGCGTTGCGGTCATCGTCAGCGCACCGGGAATGTCCACCCCGGGCGCTGCCCCGTTCCCGTGGCCGGGTCCATGCCCGTGACCGGCCGTCTGCTCCTTGAGCAGAGCCGGGACCGCGACGAGGACCAGGAGACCGATGGGGACGTTGACGTAGAACACCCACTCCCAGCCCGGGCCGGAGGTGAGCACCCCGCCGAGGAGGACGCCGAAGGCGGCGCCCGTGCCGCCGATCGCCGCCCAGACACCGAGGGCGCGGTTGCGCTCCGGCCCCCGGAAGACCGACATGACCAGGGCCATGGCCGCCGGGGACATGATCGCGGCGCCCACGCCTTGGGCGGCGCGGGCCGTGATCAGCACCCCGCCGCTCTCCGCGAGCCCGGACACCAGTGAGGCGACGGTGAACCCGGCCAGGCCGACCAGGAACACGCGCCGGCGGCCGAGCAGGTCGCCCACCCGCCCGCCGAGCAGCAGAAGGCTGCCGAAGAACAGGGTGTACGCGGTGACGACCCAGGTCAGCGCACCGGCGCCGAGTGCGAGTTCCTCACCGATCGTCGGGAGCGCGACGTTCACCACCGTCACGTCGACGATCAGCATGAACTGCGCCATGCACAACAGCGCCAGGATCAGCCACCGGCGCGGGTCCGGCGGACCTGGGTGCGCTTCACCGTGCTGCCCGTGCCCGTGCCCGTGCCCGTGCCCGTGCCCGTGCCCCTGACCGTGGTCATGGCTCTCCCCTGGTCTGTGCGCGTCGCCACGGGAAGCAGCCTTGTGCCACCGGCCGGGATCGGCTTGCGCCCCCTGGCGATGCCCCGCCCCGGCCGACGTCTCGGGGGTGTGACTCTCCGAACCCACCCGCACTCCTCAACTTGAACAATGCTGTCAAGATTCACCCTAGGGCATCGGCAGCCTAATCTGAACAGTCCTGTTCAAGTTATTGGAGCGTGCTCTCCAGGCGTACTGCTCGGCACCGCCAGGTCCTCGAAGACCTTGGCTCAAGGTCTCCTGGCGGACCCTCGGCCGGCCCAACCCCCGCTCATGACCGGGGCGGCGATGGCCCGTTGCTCGCCGTCCGCCGCCTGCCACAGCCTTGCCCCACCGCCGCGCCCGGCTGCCCGTGCACGGCAAACAACTGCCGGCTGAACGTACGTCCCAACCGCCCGGTAGGCATCCCCGACGGCGGTGGCCACCGGATCAGGAGCAGCAAGACGGTGATCGGTTACGCCTCGTCCCTGAGGCGGTCGGTCACCACCAGGTCACCGTCCGGGGTGCGCCGCGCCAGGGCGCCGGTGCGGAAGTAGCCGTCGGTGGTGAAGGAGCGTGCATTGTGGTCGGGCGCCCGGAAATAGCCTCGGAGGATGGAGGGACCGCGGGCGAGGAGTTCGCCGGGCTCCCCGTCGGGCACGTCCTTGCCGTCGGCGTCGACGAGGCGGATCTCGTCATCGGGTGAGAGCGGGCGTCCCTGCGTGTTCAGCACGGTCTCGTCCGGATCGTCGGGCCGGGTGAGGGTGAGCAGCCCCTCGGCCATGCCGAAGAGCTGCTGGAGGCGACAGCCGAATTCGGGACCTATCCGTTCGGCGGTGGCCCGGGGCAAGGGCGCGCCGCCGACCTGCACGAGACGCAGACTGCTCAGGTCGGCGCGGGCTGTCGGAAGTCCCTCGAGCCAGAGCTGGGCGACGGCGGGCGCCACCGATGTGAGGGTGACCCGCTCTCGGCCGATGGCCGGGAGGCATTCGGCGGGTTCCGGGTTCTCGGCCAGGACGACGGTGCCGCCGACGGAGAGGGTGCCCACGATGCCGGGGCAGCCGAAGGTGAGGTTGGACCCGGCGGGCGGCACAGCGAGGTACACGTCGTCCTCGGTGAGTGACACCAGCTCGGCGGCGGCCCGTGCCTGGTAGGCGTAGTCGTTGTGGGTGCGCGGGATGAGCTTGGGCGTCGCGGTGGTATCGCCGGAGAGCAGGAAGAACGCCACGTGACCGGCGCTCTGTGCCAGCACCGGCTCGGGCGGGGCGTCGACGGAACCCAGCGGGAAGTAGTGGCAGCCCGACGGGTCGGTCATGAGGCCGCCGTACGGGGACGCGGTCTCCGGCGTATCAAGGGTGAACACTCGCCTCAGGAAGGGCCCTCGGGCCGCGATGTCGGCGGCCATCGCCGTGTGGTCGAAGCCGTGGTACGTCGAGGGACCGACGTAACCGGCGGCCTGGGTGACCCGCGCGACGTGGGACACCTCGGCCGGGGGGTGCGAGACCGGGCAGAACACGGGGACCGCGCCGGCGCGCATCAGCGCGAACACGGTGACGACGAACTCGGGAACGTTCGGCAGTTGCACCATGACCCGTTGCCCGGGCCGGAGGCCGCGCAACCGGAATCCGGCGGCCATGCGGTCCACGCGCCGGTTCAGGGCCGCGTACGTGGTGCGGGTGCCGTTGTGCACGAGCGCGGTGCGCGGCCCGTACTGCAGCGCCCAGCCGCGCAGCAGGTTGTCCAGCGTGGTGCCACGCCAGTGCCCGGCCGCCCAGTAGCGGTCGACGAACTCCTCGGGCCAGGGTGTGCAGCCTTCGAGCATGGATGTCATGTGCTTCCTTCTGTACCAGTCGGGGGCCGGTCCAGCACGACGGGACCCCCAGGTGGCACCGGGCCCCCGGCGGGCAGTCGGGCCGTCCGGTGTTCGTCCGGTTCGATGTCGCGACGCGGCCCCATGTCGCTTCTCGGCCTTCTCGACGCCGGGAAGCGACCTTGCTGTTCTGACCTGAGCAGTCCAATCCGCCAACGCCCCTGTGCGCAATGCGCCTTCCCGACCAAGGACGCCGAACTCCCTCAGCGGAAAGACCAAGGGGCGCCGCTGACCAGGAACGTGCGCGCGAGCATGATGTGCGGAAGCCAGTCCTGGGGCGGGTTCGCCGAGCGCAGGAACAACCTGTTCACCAACGCGCTGCTCTGCGCGATCGGCGCCCAGCACGGCAGGCCGGCCGCCCAGGTGCCTCGTCGCACCGCTTCGGGTGCGGCACGCCCCGCTCACCTCTCTGAGCTGCTCCCGGTGAGGGGCACCGGCTGCGCAGGGGTTCTCGGCCCGCCATCAGCGAGGCGTCGGTTCACGAGATCGCTGGTCCCTGCACGCCACCCGGTGCACGGGGACGCTGCTCCACGGCTGGGTCGAGCAGGTACGGCTTCCGCGGCGGGCCCGTCCGGCGCGGCTTCACTGCCGCGCGGGGTCTCCCCAGGGGCCGATGCTCCGGGAGCGCAGGGGCTCGACGAAGCGCGGCGGCACCGTGTCGGGGTGGTCGGGGCCCCAGTTGAGCGCCTCGCCCCGCATGACCACGTGTGCGTTGTCGGTGTACCAGTCGACGAGGTCGCTGTCGGAGCGGACGAGCCACGTGCAGCCCTTCTCGGCGTCCGCGGTGAAGTCGCCGTGGCGGATCAGCGGCGGACGCCAGAAGTAGGTGCCGGGCCACATCTTGCCGTAGTTGTACTCGAAGGCGCCGTCCAGGCAGTAGGCCTCCTCACTGCACGGGTGGTGCGCCAGCGGCTCCTCGCGCCACCCCGGCCTGGCCTTGATGAGGCGGGTGTAGAAGCCGGTCTTCTCGTCGCGGTGCAGCAGCTTGATGAAGAGACCCGGCACGGGTGTACCACCGAGGTCGAAGCGCATGGGGCTGCCGTCCTCGACGTCGATCCACGGCATCTCGGAGGTCTGGAGCACAGTGAGCTTCTGGTCCTCGCGCACATCCGGCCGGTCGCGGTCGGCGAGGTCGAAACGCCAGTCGCCGTACTCGCGGAAGAGGAGCACCTCCGTTCCGGCGGTGGCGTGGACGGGGGGCGTGAGGACGCCGGCGGGCGCGGTCCAGTAGCCCTCGGGGCCGAGGGTCGTGGCGCCGATGGTGACCTCGCCCGACAGGACGTACCACTCGGTGTCCGCGTGATGGACGCCGGCGGGCCTCGACCAGTCGGCGGTGAAACGGACCTTGAGCGAGGCCGAGCCGTCCTCCTCGTCGTAGCTGAGATTGACCTGCTCGGCGGTCCCCGTCGCGTGCTGGAACTCGGCGGGGTGCCGGATCAGGTCGCGCTCGTCGATGAGCTCCACGTGTGGGCGCACGGGTCCTCCTCCACTGAGGTTTCCGGTGCGGAACGTATCGCTTATCAATAGCAGGTGCAAGATGTATCGTTAATTCTCATGACGCGACCCGGCCGGCCCGCGGGGCCCACCGACGACACCACGACGACCGTGCTGACGGCCGCCCTGGAGCTCCTGCTCACCGAGGGAGCGGCGGCGCTCACCCCGCAGCGCCTGCACACCGTGACGGGCGTGTCCCGCTCGACCGTCTACCGGCACTGGCCCACTCCGTACGCCGTGCTGGCGGCCCTCATCGACGTCGCCCCGCTGCCTTCCCAGGAGCCGACGGGTGACGTCGCCGCCGATCTGCACAGGGAGGTCGACCTGTTGTGCAACCGACTGCGCGACAAGCCCGTCGGGGGGTTCCTGCAAGCCCTGATCGCCGCGGCGTCCCTCGACCCGGCCACGGCGGAGCTGCGGCGCAGGTACGTCGGGGACCTGCTGGCCCCGTTCCACCACGCGCTGCGCGCCGCCGGGGTCGCGCGGCGGGACCGCGAGGACGCCGTGGCGGCCATCGCGTCGCCGCTGCTGGTGGAGGCCCTGCTCCTCGACCGGCCCGCCGGGCGGACCAGGGCGCACCGGACGGCGGACGAAGTACTCGCGAAGCTGGAGCTGGTGCGGGCATGACCAACGCCGTAGGTCCACGCGCCGTCTTCGGGGTCGTCGTCCCCAGCACCAACACGGTCGTCGAGCACGACTACTGGACCTCGGGCGTCCGCGGAGTCGCGTACCGCGCGGGGTCGATGCACATCCCCGATCCGGTGATGGGTGACGATCGCGGCTTCGAGGCGTTGCTCGGCCAGATCAGGGCGTCCATCGACACCGCGGTGCGGGACGTCCTGACGGCCGAGCCCGACCGCATGGTCATGGGGATGTCCGCCGAGACGTTCTGGGGCGGCGTCGAGGGCAACGCGGCCTTCGAGCGGCGGTTGCGCGACCGTACGGGACTGCCCGTCACGACGGGCGCGAGCTCGTGCCGGGCGGCCCTCCGGGAGCTCGGCTGCCGCCGGATCGCGGTCTTCTCGCCCTACCAGCCGGTGGCCGACCGGGAGGTGGGCCGCTTCTTCACCGAGGCCGGGTTCGACGTCACCGGCGTGACCGGCCTGCGCTGCCCGACCGCGACGGACATCGCCCGGGTCCCGGACGACCGGCTCCGGCGGGTGGTGGACGAACTGGACGGGCCGGACGTGGACGCCATCGTGCAGGTCGGCACCAACCTGTCGTTCGTGGCGCTCGCCGACGCGCTCGAAGCCGAGCTCGGCAAGCCGGTGATCGCCATCAACAGCGCGACGCTGTGGCACGCACTGCGCGAGCACGGTATCGACGACCGCGTCGCCGGTGCCGGCCTGCTGCTGCGTGAGCACTGACCGTCCGGCTGCCGCGGGCGCTCGGGTGTGTCAGCGGCGGACGTACGTGCCGGAGGGCTCGCCCACCACGACGCCGTCGCGGTAGGCGACGCGGCCGCCGACGATGGTGGCGACCGGCCAGCCGCGCAGCTCCACTCCGTCGAACGGGCAGTGGTCCTGGCCGGACAGCAGGACGTCCGTGGACACGGTCTGCCGCTTGTCGAGGTCGACCACGACGATGTCCGCGTCGGCGCCCACCAGCAGGGAACCCTTGCGAGTCAGGCCGTACGCCCGTGCCGGGTTGGCGGACACCAGCTCGGCGACCCGGTGCAGCGGCAGGCCGCGGCGGTGGTGCCCTTCCGAGAGCAGCACCGGGTACAGCAGCGCGGTGCCGCCGAATCCGGGCAGGGCGGGCCACAGCTCGTCGCCCTTGTGCTCCTCCATGCAGCAGGCGTGGTCGGAGGCGATCCAGTCGATGTCGCCGTCGAGCACCCCGGCCCACAGGGCCTCGTTGTCGTGCCGCGTACGCAGGGGCGGGTTCACCTTGGCTCCGAGGCCGGCGCCCGCCGCGTCGAGCGACGCGTGGTCGAGGCAGAGGTGGTGGAGGGTGACCTCGGTGCGTACGTCGAGGGCGGGATGGCTGCGCCGGGCGGTGCGCGCCGCGTCCAGCGCGTCGGAACCGGAGAGGTGGAGCAGGTTGACCGGGCAGCGGGCCGCCTGGGCCAGCGTGAGGGCCTCGCCGATGGCGACGCGTTCGGTGAGCGGGGGGCGGCCCCGGTGGTAGGCGGCGAGGGTCTGCGGATCGCCGTCCTTGCGGACGCGGTCGATGAACAGCCGCATCAGTTCGGACTGTTCGCAGTGGAGCGACAGAGAGACACGGCGCCCGGGGCGGACGGCGGGACCTGCGCCGGCTTGCGCGACACCTTCCATCAGCTCGAAGAGGTGCCCGAGGTCGTACTCCTGGCCGTCGTCGGCCATCCGGAAGGAGGCGGCGTCACGGGAGCTGGAGGCGAGGTTGAAGCCCTTGTAGAACATGTAGTACTTGAACGAGGTGACGCCGTGCTCGGCGATCAGGCGCGGGATCTCGCCGATCTGCTCGGTGGTCATCGGGGCGAGGTGAAAGCCGTAGTCGGTGAACGCCCGGCCGGCCACGGCCCGCAGCACCTCGGGGAAGATGTCCTCGTAGCGTCCGGTGCGGTTGAGGTAGTGCTCTCCGGTACGGAAGTACGACAGCACGGTGGTGGCGCCGCCGACGAGTGAGGAGCGGGTCTCCTCGTAGGCGTCCAGCGCCACGTCGCGGTAGATGCCCAGGTGGTAGTGCGCGTCGACGGCACCCGGCAGGACGACGCGGCCGGTGGCGTCGACGACCTCGTCGGCGTCGGAGGTGGACAGGTCGTGGCCCAGGGCGGCGATACGGCCGTCCCTGACGGCGAGATCCGCACGGATCTCGCCCACATGGGGCTGGACGAGCGTGCCGTTGGTGACGAGCAGGTCATAGCGTGCCATGCCTCGGGGCTGCCGGGAGCAGCCCCCCACCCCCTTCGATACCGGTGTGAGTCGGTGACTGGTGTGAGTCGGTGACTGGTGAGTCGATGGCTGGTGTGAGTCGGTGGGGGCCCCGCGCGAGAACCACATGTTTCCTCTACTGGAACAGCGTTCCCCTTCCCGGCCGTGACGGCACATGCTAACTTCACCCATCCTGTTCCACAACGAGGAACGGGATTTCACCTAACGGAACCGGGAGGCGAAACCCATGCCCGACGGACCCCTGCGCGGCGTCTGCGTGCTCGACTGCGCGACGCTCTTCGCCGGGCCCCTGGCGGCGACGATCCTGGGCGACTTCGGGGCGGACGTCGTCAAGGTCGAGCACCCGCGCAAACACGACCCCGCGCGCACGCACGGCCCCGCGAAGGACGGCATCGGACTGTGGTGGAAGTCGCTGGCCCGCAACAAGCACACGGTGACCATCGACTTCGGCAAGCCGTCCGGGGCGGCCCTGCTGCGCCGGCTGGCCGCGCGGGCGGACGTCCTGATCGAGAACTTCCGCCCCGGCACGCTCGAGCGGTGGGGCCTGGGGCCGGACGTCCTGCACGAGGTCAACCCCCGGCTCGTCATCGCCCGGGTGACCGGCTTCGGCCAGTTCGGCCCGTACGCCGGGCGCCCCGGGTTCGGCACCCTCGCCGAGTCGATGAGCGGCTTCGCCGCCGTCACCGGCGAACCCGACGGCCCTCCGACCCTGCCGCCCTTCGGGCTCGCCGACGGTGTCGCGGCGCTCACCCTGGCCGGTGCCGTACAGACGGCGCTGTACCACCGCGACGTGCACGGCGGCCCCGGCCAGGTCATCGACCTGGCCATCATCGAACCGCTGCTGACGCTGCTGGGCCCGCAGCCCATGGCGTACGACCAGCTCGGCATCGTTCCGGAACGCACCGGCAACCGGTCGGCGAACAACGCGCCGCGCAACACCTACCGCACGCGCGACGGCAGGTGGGTGGCGGTCAGCACCTCCGCGCAGTCGGTGGCCGAGCGCGTGCTGACCCTGGTCGGTCACCCCGAGGTGACCGACGAGCCGTGGTTCGCCACCGGTTCGGGCCGTGCCGCGCACGCCGACCTCCTCGACCGGTACGTGGGCGACTGGATCGCCGGGCGCGACCTCCCGGACGTCGTCGACGCGTTCGACAAGGCCCACGCCGCGGTGGCACCCGTCTATGACATCCGCGATGTCTTCGCCGACCCGCAGTACCGGGCGCTGGACTCGCTCACCACCGTCGAGGACGACGAGCTGGGACCCGTACGCATGCAGAACGTCCTGTTCCGCCTGTCCCACTCCCCCGGTGCCATCCGGTGGACGGGACGCGGCCCCGGGGCCGACAACGACGCGATCTTCTCCGGCCGGCTGGGCCTCGGCGCCGACGAACTGGCCGCACTGCGCGAGGAAGGTGCCATGTGAGCAGCGGGAAGAAGACGACAGGTGCCCTGTGGGAACGTGCCGCCGGGGCCGAGGTGTTCGATCTGGCGCAGCCCATGCGGCGCGGCATGCCGCAGTCCCCCAACCACCCTCCGTATCGGATGCTCCTGGAGCGGCGGCACGGCGACATGGTGCGGGCGGACGGTGGCTCGGCGGCCAACGAACTGATCGTCACGGGCGGCCATGTGGGCACGCACGTCGACGCGCTCGCCCATGTCTCCCAGGACGGGTACGTCCACGGCGGCGTGCCCGCCGGGAACGTACAGGGCCACGAGGGCTTCAGCGCGCTGGGCATCGAGGAGTTCCCCCCGTACGTCGGCCGCGGCGTCCTCCTCGACATCGCACGGCTGCACGGCGTCGCGGCCCTCCCCGCCGGGCACGAGGTGACGGCCGGTGAACTGGCCGCGGCCGAACGCGCGGGCGCGGCCGTCCGCCCCGGCGACGCCGTGCTCGTCGCCACCGGCTGGTCGCGGCTCTGGCACGACGCCGACACCTTCGTGGGCACGGCCGGCGGCGCTCCCGGGCCGGGCGTCGAAGCGGCGCGCTGGCTGGCCGACCGGGGCGTGGGGCTGGTCGGCGGCGAGACCATCGCGTTCGAGCACATCGCGCCCGGCAAGGGCCACGCCACCCTCCCGGTCCACCGCGTCCTGCTGGTGGAGGCGGGCATCCACATCGTCGAGACCATGCGCCTGTACGGACTGGCCGACGCGGGCGCCGACGAGTTCCTCCTGGTGCTCGCCCCGCTCCCGCTGGTCGGCGCCACCGGTGCACCGGCCCGTCCCCTGGCGGTGGTGGAGCGTGGCTGACGCGACCGGCACACCGGCCGTGCCGTACGCCCACCGGCTCGCCGCTTTCGCCGTCGCGGCCCGGGACGAGCCGCTGCCGCAGCCGGTCACGGCCGATGTCGTCGGCCGGATCCTCGACACCGTCGGCAACTGCCTCGCCGCGCTCGGGGAGGACGGCGACGCCGGGGCGCAGGCCGCCGTGGGGCGCGTCGCGCGACGGGCCGGCGGCGCCCCCGAGGCCTCGGTGATCGGCTCGGCGGAGCGGCTGCCCGCCGACCGGGCCGCCCTGCTCACCGGCACGCTCGCCCACGCACTGGACTTCGACGACACGCATCTGCCCTCCGTGCTGCACCCCTCTGCGTCGGTGGTGCCCGCGGCTCTCGCCGCGGGCGAGGCGGCGGGCGCGTCGGGGCGCGAGCTGATCGCGGCGGTGGCGGCCGGCGGTGAGGTGTGTGTACGGCTCGGACTCGCCTCGTACGACGCGACCCTGCGCAACTCGGTGTTCTTCGAGAAGGGGCTGCACGCCACGTCGATCTGCGGGACCGTGGGCGCCGCCGTCGCCGCCGGACTGCTCTACGGCCTCGACGGCGCTCGGCTCGCCGACGCCATCGGCATCGCGTGCTCGCTGGGCGGGGGGATCATCGAGGCCAACCGCACGGGCGGGACCGTCAAGCGCGTCCACTGCGGATGGGCCGCTCACGCCGGCGTGAGCGCCGCCCAGCTCGCCGCCGAGGGGATCACGGGGCCGCCGACCGTGCTGGAGGGGCGCTTCGGGTTCTTCCGTGCCTACCTGGACGATGCCTGGCAAGCGGGTCCCTTTCTCGCCCGCCTGGACCGGATGGACGAGGCCGGTTCGTGGGAACTGCCGCGCACCGTGTTCAAGCCGTATCCCTCCAACCACTTCACTCACCCGGGCATCGACTGCGCGCTGGCGCTGCGCGCCGCCGGGCTGCGACCGGACGCGGTCGAGTCGGCCGAACTGGGGGTCGCGGCGGCTCCGTTGCGGACCATCGGCGCCCCGCGTGAGCTCAAGGTCCGTCCCACGACTCCGTACCACGCGAAGTTCTCCGGCCCGTACACCGTCGCCTCCGCGCTGGTCGGCGGCGGTGGGCTGGGCCTGCATCTGGACGACTTCTCGCCGGAGGCGTTCGCGGACCGGCGGCGCCTCGCGCTGGCGGAGAAGGTGAGCGTGGTTGTGGACGAGCTGTGCGACGAGGCGTTTCCCCGGTCCTTCGGCGCCGTCCTGCGGGTGCGCACGTACGACGGGCGGCGCTGGGAACACCGGGTGTGCTCCTCACGCGGCGGACCGGGGAACCCGCTCACGCTGGACGAGCTGGAGACGAAGTACCGGCTCAACGCGGCACGGGTGCTGCCGGACGAGGCGGTCACGGCGCTGGCCTCCCGGATACGGGCGCTGCCCGACCGCGGCGACCTCCGCGGTCTGCTGCCCACGAACGGTGGGCGGTTCGCCGGCGGCGGTCAGGACGGGTAGGAGATTCGGGGGACGGATCATATGGCTTCGCCCGCCGCGAGGATGCGGCGGGCGCCGCGTACGACAGCCTCGTCGATCATCCGGCCGTCGTCGGTGAGCACCGCCTGCCCGGCCCGCACGGCCGCCTCGTACCGGTCGACGAGCCGCCTGGCTCGCTCCACCTCCGCGGGATCAGGTGTGAAGACCTCGTGGACGACGGCCAGTTGATCCGGGTGGATGCAGGCGCGCGACCGGTAGCCGAGCCGTCGCAGCGCCTCCGTGGAGCGCCGCAGGGCGTCCGCGTCGCGGTAGTCGGTGAAGACGGGGCCCACGGGCGGGCGGATACCGGCGGCGGCGGACGCCAGCAGCACGTGGGTACGCAGGGCCAGCAGTTCACGCTCGTCCTCCCCCGGTTCCATGCCGAGCTGGGCACGCAAGTCGGCCTCACCAAGCTGGAGTTGTACGACGCGCGGCGACGCGGCGGCAATGGCGGGGGCCTCCAGCAGCGCCGCGGCGTCCTCCAGGAGCGGCGACACCGCGATCCGGCCCGGGGTGATGCCGGCCTCGCGCTCGCCTTTGCCGAGCACGGCGTCCAGAGCGCGGACCTGCTCCGGCCCGGCGCACTTGGCCATGCACACGCCGTCCAGAGCCGGGGCGGCGACCGCCCGCGCGTCCGCGTGACCGGCCGCGCCCGGGTTGATCCGCACCCACAGGGAGCACGGCCCGCCGGGCCGCTGCTCGGCGAGCCAGCGGGCGACCTGGTCCCGGGCGGCCTCCTTCGCCGCCGCGGGTACGGCGTCCTCGAGGTCGAGGACGACGGCATCGGCGCCCCGCGTGAGGGCCTTGCCGAGGAGCGAGGGCCGGTCGCCGGGCACGTACAGCCATGAGCGCGGGGTCACGGGACACTCCATCCGGTCTCGGGCGCGGCCGCCCACCGGATACCGAACGGCGGGGCGGATGCCGCACGCCGCGGCTGAAGCCGGGTCGGGGCGGCGGACGAGTGCCGGCAACCGTATCGACGCCCGGTTCCGTGGGTCAAGACGAATTCATGCAGTTGTTTCGCCAGTGGATCCGACGTTTCCAGTGCAAAGCCTTGACAGCGAGGCGCGACGCGGGCTGTATAGGGGCCCAATAGGTAACAGCGTTTCCATCAGCGGAACAGCTTCCACACCCCTCCGGGTCCCGGAAGGAGCAGCCATGACCGCTCAGCCACGCCGTCCCCGCGTCGTACGCCGCGGGGTCCCGGTGATGCGGCCCATCCGGTCCGGGCACGCCGTGGACGTGCTCGGCGGGGCCGCCACCGGACTCGTACCCGGCGCCCTGCTGACGGGCGCTCCGCTGCTGGGCGGTGTGGTCGGGATGCCCGGCACCGCCCTCCGTTACGTACTGCTCTCGGCGGCGGTGCTCAGCGGCGTCACGGCGTCGGTGGCCGCCCGGTGGCGCCGCCGTGAAGTGCCCCTCTCGGCTGCGGCTACCGCCCGGTGCGGCGCGACCGCCTGCCTGCTGACGGCCGTCGCGGGGCTGTGGCCCTCGGTGGCGGTGTTCTGCACGACGGTTGCGGCGGCGGCTGTCATCGGCGCCCCCGCGCTGTCCCGGCACCGTGGTACGACGCCGTGGTACGCGGGAGCCCTGGCCGGCCTTGGCGCGGCGGGGGCGGTGGCCGGAGCACTCCAGGACCGGCCCGGCACGGCGCTCGCCGTGTGCGGCTGCGCCGGAGCCGCCCTGCTGATTCCGGCTGCGGTCGGCGGCGGGGGCAGGACCACCGTCGGCAAGGGCTCGGTCAGGGGCGCGGCCCCCGGCACGCGCGGACTGTCGGCGTCGGTCGGTGCGGGTGCCGCGGCCGCCTTCTTCGCCGCGCAGGACCTCTACGTCTTCCGGTGGGAGCTGCTGGGCGGTTCCCTCGCCATGTCCACGGCGCTCGCGGCAGGAGCGGCCGTGGGCTTCTTCACGATCGGGGCTGCCGCGTCCCGGAACCGTCCTCCTTCGCCCGCGAGCCTGCCACTGCTCCTGCTCTCCCTGGCCGCGGCGGTGTCCGCCTGTGCGGTGGCGGCGAGCGCCCGGCAGCTCACCCTGGCGCTCGCGGGTGTGCTCGCGGTGGCGGCCGGGTGCGGCCGGCTGCTGTGCGCGGCCGGGGGTGCCCGGGCGCTGGGCTCGGGCGCGGCACCGGGGCCGCACGCCGTGTGGGGGGTGGCCGGTGCGGTGGCCGGGGCGGGGATCTGGGCGTCGGCGGGGCAGTGGGTTCCGGCGGGCGACGCCCTTGTCATGGCCGCCCTGTGGCCCGTGGGTGGAGCCGCGGCCTGGACGGCGTGGACGATGCACGCGCACCGCCGCCCTCGGGCGGGCTCCTCCGTACCGGATGGCGAAGCCGCCCTCGCGGTGACGGACGCGACCGTGGGCCCGGGGCCTCGGCGGCCGGGCGCGGCCCGACGCGTACGGCATGGCAGAAAGGCGTCCTCATGAGACCTCCCGCGTCCGGCCGGTCCGGACGGACGGCCACCGCGGCCGCCGCGGCGTGCGCCCTGCTCCTGTACGCCGGTGCCGGCGCCGCCGCGGCCCCGAGGGGGGAAGGGCCGGGGACGGCGACGGCGCGGGTCTCCGCGGCGGTCGGCCTGACCGAGGGCCAGAGGATCACCGTCACCGGTCAGGGCTTCCGGCCCGGCCTCCCTTCGGTCGCCGTCGGCCTCTGCCGCAAGGGGTACGCGGGCACCGGGGACTGCGACCTGAGCGGTGGCGCCACGCTGGTCAACATCGACGGGTCCGGCCGGCTGCCCACGGTCACGCTCACCGTCCGGGCCAGGTTCGCCGGCGTCGACTGCCGGACCACCGCGTGCGTGGTCGGCATCTCCCCGCTGCCGTCCGCCGCCCCCGCCGCTCTGCGTGCCGCCAACACCGTCGACATCCCCGTGGGTTTCCGGGGCGGCACCGTGCCGGGCGAGCCCTCGGGCAGGGGCGGCGTCGCGACGGCCACCGGCGCCTCCCGTACGCCGGACGCGCGCTGGGGCGGGCCGTCGACCGCGCTGTGGGCGGCGTCCACCGGCGTGACCGTGCTGTGCGCCGCCCTGGCTCTCGTCATCCCACGAGGCAACCGCTCATCCCCTGTGCCCCACACCGGAGGTAGACCATGACACCCCTACGGCTCTCCCGCTCCACCGCCGCCCTCGCGGCGGCAACGGCCCTCGCGGTCACGGCTCTTGCCGCTCCCGCCGCGGCGGCGCCGCAGCTGACCGTGAGCAAATCGACCGGCCTGGCGCCCGGCGACACGGTCACCGTTTCCGCGAAAGGGCTCAGCCCCAACCAGCCGTTCGTCCCGCTCGGGCTCTGCAGGCCGAACCCGGCCGCACCGACGGACTGCGAGACCGCACCGGAGTCCTCGGTCATCGGGAAGACCGACGCATCGGGTGTCTGGCACAGCGCGTCGTCCAACGGCACCACGGCCCGGATCACGGTCAAGGCGAAGGTGGGCGGCGTCGACTGCACCGCGAAGGCGGGGTCCTGTGTCATCGCCGTCTCCATCATGGCGACCAGGGAGCTGGCCCAGGTGCCGCTGACGATCGGCGCGGGCGGCACCACGCCGTCCTCTCCCGGCGCTCCCTCGGCCACCAGCGGCGCCCCCACGTCCGGCGGCGTCGGAAGTCTCCCGGAGACAGGTGCCGGCGACGGCATACCCGTGGCGCTGCTCGGCGGCGGCACCCTGCTCGTGTTGGGCGCGTCGGTGCTGTTCCTGGTGCGCCGGGGACGGCCCGGCACGGACTGACAGCGGGCCGGGCGCCCGGTCAGCCAACCGGCGCCCGGCGCTCGTCCCGTTCGCGGAGGCATGCCGCGTACGTGGCAGCGTGGACGGTACGGGCCAGCCGGGCGCCCCACGGCGAGCGGGGGCCCATGAACGTCTCCTCCGCCTGGCCGTCGCGCGCGGCGGGCGCGGCGACGCACACCGCGTCGGTCGGCGTCCCGGAAGCGTCGAAACCGGCGTCCAGCAGCGCCTGCACCTTGGCCTCCGTGGCCGTCGCGACCGCGTTGACGTACGCCGCCGGGCTCAAGGGGACGGGGAGCGCGGCGATGGTGGGGAGCGCGGCGATGGTGTTGATGGTTCCGGCGACCGGCGGTCCGACGTCGGCGGGGCCGGGGGCCGCGGCCCAGCCGTGCACGCCCACGCCGGCGGTGACGAGGGCCTCCGCGCCGCCCTCCGTCGCATGCCGGAAGTCCCGTACGGAGGCTGCGGTCATCAGCCCGACGCCCGGTCCGCGCAGTCCGGCTCCGGAGGCCATGTCCGCCAGGTGGCGGTCGGCGTCCATCCTGCGGTAGCCGCCCCGCACCTGGGCATTGATCACCCACTGCCGCTCGCCCCAGCCACCGCCGAGGACGGCGGAGGACAGCATGCGCCAGCCCGGGCCGGGCGCCCACACCAGGGCGGGCCGGACGGTCCCGTCCTCCTCGCGCTCCACGATCCGGGCGTCGGACAGCGTGGTGGTGCGGCTGGGAAGGGGTGGGGAGGCTGCGGTCACCGAGGAACCCTAACCCACTGCTCCGAGCCCGGCGCAGGCCTGGTCGAGGCCGACGACGTCGGCGTACTTGGCGTCGAGGTCGAAGAGGTTCGCCTGGTGCGGTGCGGGATCACGGTCGGCGACGGCTTCGCGGACGACGAGGGGCCGGAAGCCGTACTGGAGGGCGTCGAGCGCGGTGGCGCGGACGCATCCGCTGGTGGAGAACCCTCCGATGACCACGGTGTCCACGCCGTACGACGTCAGCCGGTCGTGCAGGCCGGTGCCGAAGAAGGCGCTCGGGTAGTGCTTGTGCACGGTGTCGTCGCCGGGGAGGGGCGGGCACGCCGCGGTGAAGCGGGCGTGCGGGCCGTCCGCGCGGAAGGCGTCGAGGCCGGGGACCTTGCGGTGGAAGTGCGGTACGTGGGAGGCCGGTTCGCGTGCGTAGCGTACGGCGGTGAAGACGACCGGCAGGCCCGCCTCGCGGGCGGTGCGGGCGAGGTGCTCCATGGCGGCGAGGGCGGCGGCCGCCGTCGGCAGGAAGAGCGCGGAGTCGGGGTCGGCGTAGGCCCGTACCGGATCGACCAGCAGGACGGCCGGCCGCTCCCCCCAGCCGATGCGCCGGCCGAATCCGGCGGTCCGGTAGTCCTCGTCCAGACCGCCGGAGGCGTCCAGACCGCCGGAGGCGTCCAGACCGCCGGCGCCCGCGCCCGGTCCACCGGAGGCCGCGCCCACGTCAGATCACCCCTTCGGCGGCGAGCTTCTCGCGCCGTTCGTCGGTCAGGCCCAGCAGCTGCCCGTAGATCTCGTCGTTGTGCTCGCCGAGGGCCGGACCGGCCCAGCGGACGGCTCCTGGTGTGGCGGACAGGCGGGGTACGACGTTCTGCATGGGGAACTCGCCGAAGTCGGGGTGCGGTACGCGCACGATGGCCCGGCGCGCGGCGAAGTGCGGGTCGGCGAACATGTCGGCGGCGGTGTACGTCCTGCCGGCGGGAACTCCCGCCCGGTGCAGGGCCGCGAGCAGCTCCTCGGACCGCTGCCGCGCGGTCCAGGCGGTGATGAGGTCGTCGAGTTCGCCCTGGTGCGCGCCGCGCGCCGTGTGGGTGGCGTAGTGGGGGTTGTCGGTGAGGTCCTCCCGGCCCATCACCTCGGTGAGGCGCCGGAAGACGGTGTCCTGGTTGGCGGCGATGAGGACGGTGGCACCGTCGGCGGTCGGATAGGCGTTGCTGGGCGCCACGTTGGGCAGGACGGCTCCGGTGCGTTCGCGCTGGTAGCCGCCGATCTCCCATTCGGGCAGCAGGGACTCCATGTAGGCGAGGACGGCTTCGTACAGCGCGGAATCGACGACCTGGCCCGTGCCGGTGCGTTCCCGGGCGTGCAGGGCCATGACGGCTCCGTACGCGGCCATGGTGCCGGCGAGTGCGTCGCCGAGGGAGACACCGGTACGGGACGGGGGCCGGTCGGGTTCGCCGGTGATGTGCCGGATGCCGCCCATGGCTTCGCCGATGGAGCCGAAGCCGGCGCGGGACGCGTACGGTCCGCTCTGCCCGTAGCCGGTGACGCGGACGAGAATGAGGCGGGGGTTGAGGGCGGTGAGCTCCTCGGGTCCGAGGCCCCAGCGTTCCAGGGTGCCGGGGCGGAAGTTCTCGACCAGGACGTCGGCGCGGGTGGCGAGTTCACGGGCGAGGGCCTGGCCGTCGGGGTGGCGCAGGTTGCAGGTGACGGACTTCTTGTTGCGGGCGACGACGGGCCACCACAGCGATTTTCCGTAGGGGCGTTCACGCCCCCACTGGCGCATGGGGTCGCCGCGACCGGGGTCTTCGAACTTGATGACCTCGGCGCCGTGGTCGCCGAGGAGTTGGCCGCAGAAGGGACCGGCGAGCAGGGTGCCGGTCTCCAGGACACGGATGTCGGACAGAGGTCCAGTCATGTCCGTGAGTGTAAGTTTGGGAAACGCCGTTTCGCTAGAGGAATCGTCCGGGCAGAATGCGGCGCATGGAGAACTCATCGGCGGCCGTGCCCGCTCGCTCCGTCGGCGTGGTGGAGGTCTCACCCCGCGACGGCCTGCAGAACGAAAGCACCGTCCTCGGCGCCGCGTTGCGGGCGGAGCTGGTACGGCGTGCCGTGGCGGCGGGCGCGCGGCGGATCGAGGCGGTGGCCTTCGTCCGCCCGGACCGCGTGCCGCAGATGGCGGGCGCCGAGGAGGTCATGGCGCTCCTGCCCCGTCCGGACGGGGTGCGCTACGGCGGTCTCGTGCTCAACAGGCGGGGGCTCGCGCGGGCGGTGGACGCCGGGGTGCACGAGGTCAACTGCGTGGTGGTGGCCACGGACTCCTTCTGCCGCCGCAACCAGGGAGTGAGCACCGAGGAGGCCTTCGGCGCGTGGGCGGACATCGCGAAGGCCGCGCATGCGGCCACCGTCTCGCCGACGCTGACGATCGCCGCCGCGTTCGGCTGCCCCTTCGAGGGCGAGGTGCCCGAGGAGCGCGTCGTGGAGATCGCTCGCCGAGGTGCCGCGACCGGAGCCGCCGAGATCGTCCTCGCGGACACGATAGGCGTCGCCGCGCCGGACGCGGTGACCCGGCTGCTGCACGCGGTGCGGGAGGCCGCCCCTGCTGTTCCGCTGCGCTGCCACTTCCACAACACGCGGAACACCGGGTACGCGAACGCCGTGGCGGCCGTGGCGGCGGGAGCCTCGTGGCTGGACGCGTCCCTGGGAGGGTTCGGCGGCTGTCCTTTCGCCCCGGCGGCGACCGGGAACATCGCGACCGAGGACCTCGTCTATCTGCTGGAGCGGATGGGGACGCGTACGGGTATCGGGCTGGACGCGGCCTGCGCCGCGGGCACATGGCTCGGCACGCTGCTGGGGCGGGAGGCGCCCGCGCTGCTCGGGCGGGCGGGCCGGTTCCCGGCCACGGCCGGCGACCGGGCGTGAGGGAGGGGCACCATGGGCGCGCATCCGCACGGCTGGTGGATCCTGCTCCACCTCGTCCTGTTCGTTTTCTGGCTCGGCGGCGACCTGGGGGTCTACGTCTCCAGCCGCTACGTCCTGCGCGCGGAGCTGCCGTTCGCCGCCCGCGCCACCGCCCTGCGCATCATGGGGATCCTCGACCTCGGGCCGAAGATCTGCCTGGTGCTGTTCCTGCCCAGCGGCGTCACGCTCATGGCGCTGGAGCCGCACGGAGCAGAGGCGGTCCTGAACGGCTGGACGGTGGCGGCGGCCTGGGCGGGAGCCGCCTGCTGGCTGTGGGTGACGGTCGCGGACCATCACCGTCCGGGCCGGCGCCCCTGGGTGCGGCGTGCCGACTGGAGCGCCCGGATCGCCGCGACGGGGGTACTGCTCGGCGTGGCGGCGTACACGCTGGCCGCGCCCGCGCCCTTCGGGGTGACCACCGAGCCGCGCTGGCTCGGCGCGAAGGTCGCGCTGTACGCCACCGCCATCGCGTGCGGGCTGGGCATCCGGTTCACCCTGCGGCCGTTCGGCCCGGCCTTCGCGACGCTCGGTACGGAGGGCTCGACGCCGGGGACGGAACGGGCGCTGCGGCGGGCGGTGGACGGCTGCGTCCCGTACGTGGTGACCATCTGGTGCTGCGTACTGGGCGCGGCGGTGCTGGGCGTGCTGAAGCCGGGGGCGAACCTGTGAGGGGTGCGACGGGACAGCCCCCGCGGTCCCTGGGTCCGCCGGCCGGTCAGCCGGCGGCGGGCCGGTGCCCGAACTCGGCCGACAGCCGCTCGGCCGCTTCGAGCAGCAGCGGGGCGCACTCGCCCATGCGGGGCTTGAAGCGGGTCTGCGGACCGGCGACGCTCAGGACGGCGATGACATGCCCGTCGTGCCCGAGGACCGGAGCCGCGATGGAGGCGGATCCGACCTCGCGCTCCCCGACGGACGTCGCGTAGCCACGGCGCCGGATGGCGGCGAGCTCCTTGCGGAGCTTCGCGGAGTCGGTGACGGTCCGGTCGGTCAGCGGCTCCAGCGGGTGCCGGTCGAGGTACGCGTCGATCTCGGCCTCCGGCAGGAAGGCGAGCATGGCCTTGGACGAGCTGCCCGCGTGCAGGGGGAAGGGGATGCCGAGGGCGACTTCCATCCTCAGCTCCTGGACGGGCACGACCTGGTCGACGTACAGGCGGGTGTCACCGCGCCGGATGGACAGGGTGGCCGTCTCGCCGCACTCGTCCGCCAGGCGCCGCAGTTCGGGCGCGGCGAGGATGCGCAGGTCGGTGCGGGCCAGGTAGGCGCGGCCGAGCGAGATGGCCGCGGGGCCGAGGGCGTACCGGCGGGTGACGGAGTCGGTGATGATCAGGTCACGGTTGCGCAGTGCGGTGAGGATGCGGTGCACCGCGGCCTTGGTGATCCCCAGTTCCTGGGCGATCTCGGTCACGCCCAGGTCGGGGCGTCCGCCGCGGCCGAAGAGGAGGAGTACGTCCATGGCGCGCTCGACCGCTGCGATCGACCTGCTGCTGTTCTCGTCGGTCACGGTGTCTGTCCCCCGGTGTGGTGCGGGCGTACTGAGTCGGCCGGGGCGACCGGCGCCGACCACGGCCCAGCATAGGGCGCCATTTCCCCATGGGAAACACTCCCCCGGCCACGTATCGCAATCCCATTGACACCCGCTCTCGCACGTCGTTACGATGCGCGTGACACTGTTTCGCATCAGGAAACGACGTGGGGGCGGAAGTGGCCATGGACACCGGTACCGCCGTGGACGAGACCACCTTCCGCCGGGTGCTGGCGCGCTGGCCGAGCGGGGTCGGCATCATCACCACCGCGGGACCCGACGGCCTGCGCCACGGGATGACGGCGAGCTCCTTCAGCAGCGTCAGCCTCGACCCTCCGCTCGTCCTGGTCTGCCTCGACCGCCGCATCCGCTCCCACGAACTGGTCACCCGCAACGGCGTGTTCGCCGTCAATGTGCTGGGGCGCGACCACATCGGGCTGGGCCGACGGTTCGCCGGGCTGACACCGGGCGTCACCGACCGGTTCGCCGAGGGCGACTGGCTGCCCGGCGCCACCGGCAGTCCGGTGCTCACCGACGCCGCGGCCTGGGTGGACTGCCGGGTACGCCATGTCTACCCGGGTGGGGACCACACCATTTTCGTCGGTGAGGTCATCGCGGCCGGAGTGCCCCGCATCACGTCCCCGTTGCTGTTCCACTCCCGCTCCTGGGGGCAGCTCGCCGATCCCCTCCCCGAAAGCGTCACCATCGCCGACACGGAGCTGGCCCGCGTGCTGGCGGCGGAAGGGGGCAACCGGCGGCGGGCGGCGCGGCTGACGGCCGCCGTCCGCGCCGCCGGCGTGCGGGTACGGCTGCCCCGCGACGAGCTGCGCCGCTCCCCCGCCCCCGCCCTGCCGGAGCGCGTCTCGGTCCGGGTGAAGGACGCCGCCGAGGCGGCGGAGGCGGCCACCGCCGGGTACCGGGCGGTGGAGGTGACCGTCGCGGCGGACGGCCTCGCCGCCGCGGCCGCCTCCGTCGTCGCCGCCGTGGCCGGCTCGGGCACCACGGTCGTGGCTCGCGTCGACGACGCCCTCGACCCGGCGCGCGGCCGTGCCGTGCTGCACACCGTCGGCGCGCTGCGGGAGGCGGGGTGCGGCGAGATCGCACTGGACGAAGCCGGGCCCCGCGTCGGTGAGGACCGCGACGACGGGTCGCCGCGCCATCTGCGCCGGCTGCTCCAGGACGCCGTCCCGCAGGCGGGGGGCGTCCGGCTGCGGCTCGCCCTGCGCGACCACCACGGTCTCGGGCTGGTCAACGCACTCACCGCGATGAAGAACGGCGTCAGGGACTTCGACACCGGCTTGGCCGGCTCCGGCGGACTGCTGCCCACCGAGCGCCTGGTGCTGCTGTGCTCGCGGCTCGACGTCGAGACGCCGGTGGAGAGCGAGGCCCTGCGCCCCTGCCTGAACGAGCTGCACGCCCTGCGGTACGGGCGACGGCGAAGCGGCCCCGTCCGACCTGCCGTCTCCTGACCGTACGCCGCACCGGGCTTCCGCCGGACGCCCCATCCCGGCACCCGAAACCAGTGAGGAGCCGCACCCATGCCAGCGCCCCCACCACCCCCCGCCCGCCTGACCGCCGAACGCCTCCTCGACTCCATGACCCCGGCCGAGCGCGCCAGGGCCGAGCGCGTCGAGGCCGTCCTGCCGGCACTGCGGGCCTCGGCCGCCGGGGCGGACGCCGACGCCGCGTTCCCGGCCGGCCATGTGGCGCTGCTGCGCGACGCCGGGCTTCTCGGCCTGGTCGTACCGGAGGAGTACGGCGGACTCGGCGGGACACTGCGGGACCTGGCGGCGGCGACCTTCGCCATGGGCACCGCCTGCCCGTCCACCGCGCTCGCCTACTTCTTCCACAACACCAGCGCCTCGCGCGGGCTGTTGCCCCTCGAAGCCATCAGGGCCGGGCTCTTCACCCCCGAGGAGGCGGGCGAGGTGACCGCGTTCGCCGAACGGGTGCTGACGACGATGGCGTCCGGGCGGTGGCTCGCCAACTTCGCCAGTGAGTCGGTCAAGAGCTCCGGAGCCAACATCTCCATCGCCACCGCCGCGACACCGGCCCCCGGCGGCTGGCTGCTGTCCGGTGAGAAGTCCTTCGGTTGTGCCACCGGCGTCGCCGACACCTACCTCGTCACCGCCAAGCTGGAAGGGAAGGACGGGCCGGACGCGCTGGCCCTCTTCCTCGTTCCGCGCACCGCGTCCGGAGTCACCTCCCGCGAGCCGTGGAACGGCCTCGGTATGCGCGCCAGCGCCAACCACGGCATCCGGCTCACCGACGTCTTCGTGCCCGACGACCAGGCGCTCACCGTGCCCGGCGCGTTCACCCGCATGCTCCGGGTCAGCCGCGGCAGCTTCGTCGGCAACCAGCTCGCCATCGCCGCCGTGTACACGGGCGCGGCGCAGGCGGTGTACGACCACACCCTGGCGACCCTCACGCGCAGGACGTTCGCCGACACGGGCAGGCCGATCGCGTCCAGCCCCGTGCACCAGGTCCTCATCGGTGACATGACGCAACGCCTCCAGACCGCCCACCTGTGGCTGCGGCGCCAGTTGGAGCTGGAGACCTCCGAGCCGCCCCTGCGCCCCAAGTCCGAGGTGTTCACACACTGGCGGCTGGGCAAGGGGTCGGTGACCGAGGCCTGCTTCGACGTGGCGCTGGGCGCGCTGAAGGCCTGCGGTACGTCGGGGGCCACGATGGACGGGCCGGTGGGGCGTGCGCTGCGTGACCTCGCCATGGGGCTGGTGATGACGTTCCCGGCGGAACGGGGACGGCTCGAAGCGGCCCGGATCGCCACCGACGCCCAGGAGAACGCCCTGTTCGCGACCGTGGAGGCCGACCGGTGAAGCCGACCGCGAAGCCATGTGCCGCAGTGGCCGACCTGGTGGACGGTGTCTGGCAGCCCTGTTCCCGTGAGCTGGGCGTGGTACTGGAGGACCCGGCCACCGGTGAGCCCGTCGGCCGGGGGGTGGCCAGTGCGCCGGAGCGCGTCGAGCGTGCCCTCGCCGCCGCGGTGTCGCTCCACGCCGACGAGAGCTGGGCGGGGCTCGCCGACGAGGTGCGGGCGGGCGCGCTGGAGGCGGCGGCCGCCTCGATCGAGGCCCGTGTCCCGGAGATCGTACGGGCCGAGGCGTACGCCACCGGTGTCCCGCTGGCCCAGACGTCGGGGCTGGGAGTCATCGTCGGCGGGGCCTTCCGCATGGCCGCCGCGCGCCTGCGCGCCGGGCTGCTGCACGCCGGCGCCGTACGGCCGGACGGCCGGTCCGTCGAGGTGCGCCGAGCCCCGCTCGGGCCTGCCCTGTGCGTCGTCCCGTACAACGCGCCCGCGCCCATGGCCGCCCACAAGGCGGCGAGCGCGCTGGCCGCCGGCTGCCCGGTCGTCGTCAAGGCACCGGAACTGGCCCCGTCCGGAACCCAGTTGCTGGTCGAGGCGGCCGCCGAGGGGCTGGCCGCCGCCGGGGCGCCACCGGCCTTGCTCCAACTGCTGCACGGAGACGGAGCCACCGGGGCGCGGCTCGTGGCGGACGACAGGATCCGGGTGGTGTCGTTCACGGGAGGTACGGCGGCGGGCCGCGACGTCGCCGCCGTGTGCGGGCGCGCGCTGAAGCCGGTCCAGCTCGAACTCGGCGGCAACAACCCGTTGATCGTGATGCCGGACGCGGACGTGGACGTCGCGGGCCGCATCGCGGCCGAGCTGCTCACCACGCTGAACGGCCAGTGGTGCCGGGCGCTGGGCCGGCTCGTCGTCCCGGCGCGGCTGCTCACCGACGTCCTCGACGCGGCGGCGGGGCTGCTCGCAGCACTGCGCGTGGGCGATCCGCTCGACCCGGACACCGCGTACGGGCCGCTGGCGCACTCACGCCACCGTGCGAAGGCGCTCGCGGCGGTCGAGGCGCTGACCGCCGCGGGGGCGAAGGCGCATGCCCTCACCGGCGTTCCGGAGCGCGGCAATTTCCTGCCGCCTCTGCTGGTGACCGGTGCGCCGGAGGCCGCCACGCGCGAGGAGATCTTCGGGCCGGTGGCCACCGTGCACCCGTACGCCGACGAGACCGAGGCCGTGGCGCTCGCCAACTCCACCGGATACGGGCTGGAGGGATACGTGGTCGGTCGGGACGAGACGGCTGCCCTGAGCGTCGCGCGGCGTGTCCGGGCGGGCGAGGTGAAGGTCAACGGCTCGTCCGTGCTGAGCCTGCACCCCGAGACGCCCCGCCCTGCCTGGGGCCTGTCCGGGCTGGTGGACGAGGGCACGGACGAGACGATCCTGCACTTCACCGGCGCCCGGGTCACCGGCGTCGAGGGGGCCTTCGCACTGCACTCCCCCGGCACCGGCGCGGAACGCGGTGCGCGGTGAGCCACGTCCTGGTCGCGGGCGCGGGGCCGGTGGGGCTGACCGCCGCGCTCGTGCTGGCCCGGCGCGGGGTTCCGGTGACGGTCCTGGAGAAGGGGGCGGGCCTCGCGGAGGAGTCGCGGGCGTCGACGTTCCATCCGCCGACCCTGGAGATGCTCGACGAGCTGGGGGTCGTCGAGGCGCTGCTCGACCGGGGGCTGGTCGCCCGCACCTTCCAGTACCGCGACCGCCGCACCGGACGGCCGGTCGCCGAGCTGGACCTGGCGGTGCTCGCGGGCGACACGCCGTACCCGTACCGCGTGCAGTGCGAGCAGAGCAAGCTGACGCCGATCCTGCTCGACGCGCTGGGCCGGCACCCGGCGGCGGACGTGCGGTTCTGCCGTCCGGTCGGGGACGTGGCGCAGGACGCCCGCTCAGTGACCGTGGCGCTGGCCGACGGCTCGCGGGTGCGCGGGGACTGGCTGATCGGCGCGGACGGGGCGCACTCGGCCGTACGGCGGGCCCTGGGCTGGGACTTTCCGGGCGTGACGTATCCGGAGCGCTTCCTGGTGGCGTCGCTGGACGAGGACCTGACGGCCGCGGTGCCGGACCTGGCGCCGATCGCGTACGTCCTCGATCCGGACGAGTGGCTGGTGCTGCTGCGGACGCCCGACCACTGGCGGGTGCTGCTGCCCACGCCGGACGGCACTGCGGACACCCATGAGCTGGCGCGGCTGCCCGAGCGGCTTCGTGGCGTGGCCGGGGACGGTGTGCGGCCGTGGCGCGTCGCGCACGCCAGCCTGTACCGGGTGCACCAGCGGGTGGCGGACCGCTTCCGGTACGGCCGGGTGCTGCTGTGCGGGGACGCGGCGCACGTCAACAACCCGCTGGGCGGCATGGGCATGAACAGCGGTATTCACGACGCCGTCCTGATGGGCGGCGCGCTCGCCGACGTGATCGCGGGTGGGGCCGGGGACGAGGAGCTGTCGCGTACCGCCGAGCGGCGTCGGCGTTGTGCCCTGACGTACGTCGGAGCCGAGACCCATCGCACCTGGGAACGGTTGCGGGCGCGTGACGGGGCGACCCGGGCGGCGGTGCGCGCGGAGTTGAGGGCCGTGGCGGCGGACCCGGGCCGGGCCAGGGAGGCGCTGCTGCGCAGTTCGATGATCGCCTCGCTGAGGCCGCCGGGTGGAGCGGAGGGGGGCGCGCGTGCCCGCTGAGCTCATCGTCCGCCGGAACCCGGCGCGAGTGGCCGAGGTCGTCGGCAGCGTACCGGTGGCCGAGGTCGCGGCGGTGGACCGGGCCGTCCGGGCGGCGGACGTGGCCGCCCGCTCCTGGGCCGGGGAGTCAGCGGAGGAGCGGGCCCGTGCGCTGCTGCGCGCGGCCGACGCGCTCGACGGTGTGGCGGCCGAGGCCGCGCCGTTGCTGGCGCGCGAGTCGGGCAAGCCGTTGGCGGACTGCGCGGGCGAGCTCCGTTTCTCGGGGGCCGTTCTGCGCTGGTACGGCGCGCGCGCCGTGGGGCTGCTCGCCGACCGTGTGACCGACGACGCGGCGGGTCGGCTGACGGTGCGTCACGAGCCCTTCGGCGTGGTCGCGGCACTCACGCCGTGGAACGCCCCGGTGGTCCTCACCGTCGTCAAGCTCGCGCCCGCACTGGCGGCGGGCAACGCCCTGGTGGTCAAGCCCTCGCCGCTGGCCCCGCTGGCCGTGTCGCTGGTCCTGCGCGCGCTCGCGCGTCACTTCCCGCCGGGGCTGCTGCATGTCGTGCACGGGTACGCCGAGACCGCGCGGGCCCTGGTGGGGCACGCACGTGTCCGGAAGGTGTCGTTCACCGGCGGGCCGGAGGCGGGGCGTGCCGTAGGGGCGGTCGCCGCGGCCACGCTGACGCCGACCACCATGGAACTGGGCGGCAATGACGCCGCCGTGCTCCTCGACGACGCCCGGCTGTCGGCGAGCGACCTGGAACGGCTGGTGATGGCCGGCTTCGCCACCGCCGGACAGGTGTGCATGGCGGTCAAACGGATCTACGTACCACGTCGGCGGTACGAGCGGTTCGTGGCGGAGTACGTCGCGGCGGCCGAGCGGGCGCTGCTGGTCGGCGACCCGCTGCGCCCCGCCACGACGGTGGGCCCGGTGATCAGCGCCGAGGCGGCGGACCGGGTCCGGCTGCTCGTCGCCGACGCCCGGGGCCGGGGCGGTCGCTGCGTCGAGCTGGGCAGGGTGTGCCCGGAGACGGATCTCACGGCCGGGCACTTCGTGCGGCCCGCGCTGCTGTTGGGGCTCGACGACGACGCGCCCGCGGTGGGGGAGGAGCAGTTCGGCCCGGTGGTCCCGGTGCTGCCCTATGACGACGAGGACGAGGTGGTGGCCCGCGTCAACGCCACCGAGTACGGGCTGGGCGCTTCGGTGTGGAGCGCCGACGAGGACCGGGCGTTCGCCTTCGCACACCGCCTGGAGGCGGGGTTCCGCTTCGTCAACACGCACAACCGCACGGGGATGTCGCTGCGGGCGCCCTTCGGCGGGGTCAAGCGCAGTGGGCACGGGCGGGAGTACGGGGCCGAGGGGCTGTACGCCTACACGCAGCCGTGCGTCACGCACGCGCCGGCGGCCTTCCGGCCGGGCGGTACGGGGATGCCGTTGGGCGCGTATCCCGGCGAGGTGTGACCGGCACCGGGAAGCGGGGCGCTCGGCTCCGCTTCGACGGCGGGTATTGACAGGTCCGGTCGCCTCCGCTGTCATCCCCGTATCGCGAGCAGAAACTTCGTTTCCTCAAGGGAAACTGCTGCCCGCCCTTGGAGGCTCGAATGCACCTGCCCGCTCTGCGCAAGGTGATCGTTCCGGCACTGGCCGCCCTGCTCCTCGGCGTCGTCCCGGCCACCACCGCCCACTCCGCGTCCGCCACCGCCCACTCCGCGTCCGCCGTCACCAAGGTGTCGACCACCGTCGACGTGTCGTGCGCGGCCTTCACCTACCGCCAGTCCGCCGACTGGTACTTCCCATCCGCCGCCGCGTCCGGCGCCCCGAAGGGCCTGATCTGGCTCCAGCACGGCTTCTCCCGGGCCAACAACCACATGACCGACCTGGCCGGCCGCTACGCCGCAGCCGGGTACCTGGTGTTCGCCCCGACCCTGCGCAGCGCCGACATGTTCGGCTGCACGCTCCAGAACATCGGCAACAACAAACCGTTCCTCGACAACGTGGCGACCTGGTTCGCCTCCGCCGACAACGCCTCGTCCCAGCTGGCCCGCAGCTACGCGTCGGCCAGGAGCCGGGCCGGCCGCACCGATCTGGGCGCACTGCCGACCGCGTTCGTCTTCTCCGGCCACTCCGCGGGCGCGGAAGCGGCGGAGTACGTGACACAGAGACTGCGGTCCTCCCACCCGGCCGCCTTCGCCAAGGTGCGCGGCCTGGTGCTGCTGGACCCGGTGAAGTCGTTCATCGGGAACAACACCGACGCCTCACTGTCCCAGCTGGCGACGACGTCCCTGCCCATCCTGACCGTCTCCGCCCCCGGCTACAGCTGCAACAACAGCGGCAGCGGCACCACCGCGCTCCAGCAGCTCCTGCCGCGCCCCTTCGTCGGCGTACGCCTGACCTCGGGCGCCCACACCGACGCCGAGGGCTCCTCCACCGACAACGCCGGCACGCTGATGTGCGGCACGCCGCAGCAGAAGAACGTGTCGGCGCTCCAGACCCTCGCGGTCGGCTGGGCGAAGGACGCCTTCACCGGCGGCCGCACCGCGGACCTGTACCCCGGTGGCGCGTACTACGCGTCCCTGCTCGCCGCGGGCACCATCCAGACCCTGACGGGCCGCACTTCCTGAACCCGCCGCACCTCCTCGACGCGCCACGGCGGACGGGTCGTCAGTCACCGGCGGCCTGCTCGTAATCGACCGTCACCCGGTCCGCGAGCCGCGGCCGCAACCAGTCACCCAGCGCGCGATGCGCTGGGTGACTCCGGTACCCGGCGAGTGCGGCGGCCGAGGCGTGCCGGGTGGTCAGGCACAGGTCGTACGAGACGGCCGACCCGGTGACGTCGAGGCCGACGCACATCGACTCGATCTCGCGGACCAGGGAGGGCAGTTGCTCCAGTCGCCTCTTCGCCTCGGGGGCATCGGCCGGGTCTGTGAACCTCATCAGGACGACGTGGGTGAGCACGGCGGAACCTCCGGTCGGTCGTCGCTCCCGACCCCTGTCGCGGGGTGGCACCCGAGTGTATGTTTGGGAAACGCTGTTCCGCTAGAGGAACCAGGGGAGCCTGTCATGGACAAGGGCGTCACCGTGCGCGTCGCCGCTGCCCAGTTCGCCGTCGGCACCGACCGCCGGGCCAACCTGGCCGCCTGCCTCCGCGCGATCGACACGGCGGCGCGACGCGGCGCGCGCCTGGTGGTGCTGCCGGAATTCTGCAACCACCTGTCCTGGTACGGCGACCGGGCGCACGCGCTGCGCATGGCGTGCCGGCCCGGTGACGACTTCCTGGCACCGGTGGCCGCGGCGGCCGAGCGGCACGGCGTGTTCGTCAAACTCCATGTCACCCTGTCCACCGCCGACAGAGAACGGATCACCGCGGCGAACCTGCTGTACGGCCCCGACGGCGCGCTCGTCGCCCATGCGGACAAGCAGGTCCTGATGGGCAGCGAGAGGGACCACCTCGACCCCGGGCGCGACGCCGGGCCGGTGGTGGACACGGTGCTCGGCAGGCTCGGCCTGTACGCGTGCATGGAGGGTGTGATCAGCGAGGTGTGCCGGGGGCTCGCCCTGCGCGGCGCCCAGGTGCTCCTCAACAGCCTCAACTCCTTCGCCGTGGACGAGGCTTCGCTGCACATCCCGGTGCGCGCGGCGGAGAACAAGGTCTGGGTCGTCGCCGCGAACAAGGTCGGCCCCCTGCTGCCCGACGAGCACGCCGACGCCGTCGCCGCCGGGCTCGGGGTGCCCCGCGAGGCGCTGCACGGCGCCGGGGAGAGCCGGATCGTCGCCCCGGACGGCACCGTGGTCGCCCGCGCCCCGCGCACGGGGGAGGCCGTCGTCGTCGCCGACATCGAACCGGCGCGGGCCGACGACAAGCGGCGCCCGGACGGCACGGACGTCTTCGCCGCCCGCCGGCCCGCGTTGTACGCCCCCATCGCGGCCCGGCCCCGCCCGGCGCCGGACTTCGCGGGCCGGCGGGCCGACGAGGCGACGGCCGCCGTCGTACGTCCCGGCGCGGCCGAACCGCGCGACGCGGTGGCCGAGACGGCGGAGCTGGCCTCGCGGGCGGCCGCCCGTGGGGCGTCCCTGGTCGTGGTACCGGAGCTGTTCTGCTTCCCCGGCGGGGTCGCCGGGGAGACGGCCGGCGAACGCGAGACCCTGGCCAAGGAGGCACTGGCGGCGCTGGCCGGCGCGCTCGCCGGCACCGACACGTACCTCGCCTGCACGCTCCCCCACGAGGGCGTCCACACCGGGTACCTGATCCGTGCCGGCGGCCCGGTGCTCATGCAGCCTCAGCTGCACCGCAGCGCGCGGCACGCCGCCTGGTCCGACGGACCGCCCGGGTCACGGCTCGGCACCTACGACACGCCGTGGGGCAGGGTCGCGGTCGTCGTCGGCGACGACAGCCTCTACCCGGAGACCTTCCGGCTCGCCGCGCTCGCCGGGGCGGACACAGCAGCCGTCTGCTTCACCGGGACGGAGCCCTGGGAGAGCGCCCTCGGCCTGCCGGAGCGCGGCGCCGAGAACCGGATGAACGTCGTGGCGGCCGGTCATGCCACGGGCGCGATCCATTGCCTGCCCCGTGACTTCGGTCTGTGGCAGACGCGCGAGGCACCCTTCGACGGCCGGATCAGCCACCCCCACACCACCCCGGCGGAAGGCCGCCTCACCCTCGCCCCGATACGGCCGGCCCAGGCCGCCCACCGGCTCGTCTCGCGGGGAACCGACCTCGTCGACGGGCGTCCCTGGCACCTCGCCGAGGCCCTCGTATCGGCCGCACGCCCAGGAGGAGCAGCGTGAACGAAACCGTCGGAACCCTCAAGTCCGTCCAGGACATGACGGACGACGCCCCGGCCACCGACGTGACCGACACCTTCGAGCAGTGGCGCGCGCTGCTCACCGAACTGAAGGCGAAGATCGACGTCCGCTTCGAGCTCCACCGGGATCCCTCCACCAAGGAGCTGGACACCTACGGCTCGCCGCCCGAGAGCCCCGGCGGCTCGCTGGCCGCCTACTCCGGCCCGGAGATCGACTGGATGGTGCACTCCTGGCTGGGCAACCCCACCCGCGGCTTCGCCAATCTCCACCTGACCGTCTGGCTCGGTCCGCACATCCGCGTCCCGCACCTGGGCATCGCCCTGCTCTGCTGGCCGGGCGGCTGGTTCTACCTCGACTCCGTACCCCGGACGAACCTGCTCGCGGACGGCGACTACTACGACCGCTACTACGAGCCCGTGGCGCGGGAATGGCTGTCCGTGCGCGAGGAGAACCCGGAGCTGTCGTGGTTCACCAGCCGCGCCGGATTCATCCGGGCGAGCCTCTCCCCCACCGCGTACTGCTACTCGATGCCCCGTGACGAACACCATGTCGCCCTCGTGCGGCGGCTGGCGCACGCGCACGTGGACCGGTGGCTGGGGTGGGTGGACGAGGCGGAGCCCGTACCGGAGGAGCAGCGGGCCGCGCTTGCCGCCGCCGACCTGGCGACCCGCCGCAACATCGCCGAACGCGACCCCGCCAACGTCATGGGCGTGCGGTACTTCGGTGAGGAGGCCACCGAACGGCTGGTCCGCGCCCTGTGGGGCGGGGACCGTCAGTCGCCCCGGCCCGGAGGACCTGTGTCATGAGCCAGGTCCGGTCCCTGTGGTGGGCCCGCCGGGTGCCCGGCCTCAAGGAACCGTTCGACACCGCCCACCTGCGTGTCTTCTACCCCGCCCGGCACACGGGCTCCGACGCCGAACGCCTGAGCGGCGAGGTCCCCGCCGATCCGTCCCGCGCCCCTTACCCCGTCGTCCTGCTCCTGCCCGGTATCAACGTCGGCCAGGACGCGTACCGCTGGCTCGCCATCGCCCTCGCCGGGAAGGGGCTGGTCACGGTCACGGCCGACCTGGTCGGTGAGCTGTTCGCCGGCAGCCACGGCCTCACCCCGGCCATCGACCTGGACGCCGCCTCCCCCTCCGGGTACGGCTCCCGGCCCACCACCCCGCTCGTCGCGGCGCTGCTCGCCGCGATGGGCGAGCTCGCCGACCGGCCTCCCCTGGCCGGGCTGCTGGACCTGGACCGCGTCGCGCTGGGCGGGCATTCGGCGGGTGGCACGGTGGCGTTGCAGTCCGCCGGGTTCACGCCGGGCGTCCGCGCGGTCTTCACGTACGGCGCCCATACGCTGGTGGCCTCGATGCTGGGCTGGCCGCCCGGCACGGTGCTGCCGGTGAGCGGCACCGCGCCGGTCCTGCTGCTGTCCGGCGAGACCGACGGCGTGATCGCCGCGAGCACCGACCGGTACGGGGGCGAGGGCGCGGCCGATCCCGTGGAGCGCACCTTCACCGAGGCCCTGCGGGACGCGGACGGTGCGCATGTGTGGGCGCGGCTGACCGGCGCGGGACACTTCACCCCCTGCGATCCGCACGACCCGACCACGGCCCGCGGGTTCCTCGAACGGCCGGGCGGGGCCCAGCACTCGGCACGGGCCCTGCTGGCCCGGCTCGTCACGCTCTTCTGCGCCGCCCATCTCCGCGGCGACGCCGCCGCCCGCGGCGCGCTGGTGTCCCTGCTCACCCCGCCCCATCCCGGCCTCGCCCTGGTGCGTCGCCGCTGAAGTCCCGCTGACCCCCCGACTCGACTCCGAGGAGCGGCACGCATGCTGAAGAACTTCTGGTACGCGGTCGAGTTCGCCGACCGCGTCGGGCGCACGCCCCGCAAAGTGGTGTGCCTGGGCCAGTCGCTCGTGCTGTACCGCACGGGCGAGGGCCGCCCCGTCGCCCTGTCCGACCTGTGCGCGCACCGGGGCGCGGCCCTGTCCGGCGGCACTCTCGCGGGTGACTGCGTGGTCTGCCCCTACCACGGGTGGCGGTTCGACGCGGACGGGGCGTGCACCCTCGTCCCGGCCAACCAGCCGGGGCGGGGCATTCCCAGGAAGGCGCGGGTCGACTCGTACCCCGTACAGGAGAAGTACGGTTTCGTGTGGGTGTTCCTCGGCGACCTGCCGCCCGAGGAGCGGCCGCCGATCCCCGTCTGGCCCGAGTTCGACGACCTCGTCGAGCACGGTGGGCGGTTCAGGGCGGTCAGGGGTGAGTACCTGTGGCGCTCCAACTACGAGCGGGTGCTGGAGAACGGCTGCGACATCGCGCACACCCCGTTCGTCCACGCGGGCTCCTTCGGCAACCCCGACCGTCCGGAGGTCGAGGAGTACACGCTGGAACAGCCCGACCAGTGGTCGGCGTTCGCGACCGTCGCCCTGCGTCCGCCCACCGCCAAGGGGCTGTGGGCCAGGCTGTACGCGGACCGCGGGGCACGGGCGAAGGACCGGCCGCCGGTGGTGACGACGGCGGGCTGGATGCTGCCGAACCTGATCAAGCTGCATGTGCGGCTGCCGCTGGGCAGCATGGTCATCTACGACACCAACATCCCCGTCGACGAGACGACGACCCTGGTGAAGTGGGTGGCTCTGCGGGACTTCTTCACCGGGGCGTGGGCCGACGGCAACACCCGTAAGCGAGTCCTGAAGATCTTCGGCCAGGACGCACCGGTCGTGGACGGCACCCGCCCCGAACTGCTCCCCGCCGACCTGGGCGCGGAGCTGCACCTGCGGTCGGACCTGATCTCGGTGGCGTACCGCCGCAGGCGTCAGGAACTGGCCGCGAAGGGCTGGATGGTCGGTGACGCCGACCGCATCACGGGCGACGTCCCCGCACGCACCGCCACCGTGATCCCTTCACCGGGTCGGGGGGACATCCCCGAGTTCGCGCGCGCCTGGGAGCAGAAGGCGCACGGATTCCACCCCACCGTCGAGAGCGAGTGATCATGTCGGAAGCGGCGCTGTCCCCGTCCGCCGAGCTGTCGGCCCTGATCCTCGACCGGCTCGTCGCCGGTACGGGGGTGAGCGAGCGGGCCACCGAGTGGGCGACCCTGCGCGGTCCCGCGTCCCCCGGACCGGTGGGCCGCGTGCGGTACTTCACCGGCGGCCGGCCGTCCGTCGCGTCGGTGGTGTACATCGGGCTGGTGCTGCCCGCGGCGGGACTGGACAGCCACATGGTGTTCGCCTTCGGCGCGGACGACGGCCCGTTGCCCCACTTCACACTGGACTCGGTGTACGCGGGCGGTGCGTACGCCTTCCACCTGGACCTGGTGCAGCGCGCCGACCTGGCCGCCCATCCCGTGTACACCGACACCGTGTACGGGCCGCTCACCAAGCCCCACGCCCGCGCCGCCGACATCCCCGGACTCACCGCCGCGGCCGTCGGCCCGCGCCAACGGTCCCTGATGTCCCCGTGGATGCTGGTGCACCGCGCCGACGAAGCGGCCCTGCGCGCCATGGGCCCGATCGTGGAGGAGTACGCGGACCACTGGCTGTCGCTCGCCGCCGCGATGCCCGCCGAGGCGGCCCGCGAACTCGCCGGCACCGACCTGCCCGAACGGGACCGGCGGCTGCGCACCGCGCTGTTCAGCCGGGAGATCGACCCGGTGTGGGGCAGGGTGGACCGGCTGCTCGGATCCGCGACCACGGACCGGCTGCGACACCTGCTGATCACCGGCCACCCGGAGGGGACGCGATGACCCAGGTCTCCCCCAGCGCCTGGCAGCAGCGCATCACGGGCGAGTGGCACGGCCGCCCGTCCCTCTTCGACGCCCACGGCACCTGGTGCGGCTACGAGGACATCCGCCGTTCGTCCGACTTCGAGGACGGCGCCACCGTCTACCGCATGGACGGCGGCCTCACGGGCGGCGGGCCGCTCGCGGGCCGCTTCCGCCTCGCCGCACCCTTCGCGTTCGCGGTGAGCGACGCCGACGACAACCGCCGCTACCAGGGGCCCGACTTCCACGGCAGCGGGCAGCCGTACGGCGGCTTCGTCGACGCCCACTACTACGGCCCCGGCTGGCAGGTGGGCCTGAACACCTGGAACCACGTGCTCCCCGGTGGCACCACCCAGGTCTACTCCTCGGTCCTGTACCAGGGCTGGACGGTCATCGGCTGTTTCAACGGCCTCTATGTGCGGACCACGGACCACGACACGAACCCGGACACCCGGCGGGCCGTCTCCGCGCACCGGGACGCCGAGACCGCCAACGGCCCCGTCCCATGGATCCTGCCGACCAAGCGGGCGGGGCGCTACGCGGGTGACTGCGAGCTGTGGGGAGCGGACCAGAAGCCGCTGGGCACGGTCCGGATCGTCCACCGGCTCACCCCGCTGGACCTGCTCCGCACCGAGCACCGTGTCACCTGGACCGGTGGCGGGGCCGACCGGGCGTTCACCGTGGTGCGGCGGCGGGACGGGACGCGCGAGTTCTGGGAAGGCCCCGACGCCTGGGGCGGCGCCCAGGCCTTCGGCCGCGCCAACTTCCCGCTGTGGCACTTCACGGGCGAAGGCGTACGGGGCGTGCACCGGGTCAGGGGGCGGGAGTTCGCCCTCGACGCCACGGCCGGCATGTCGGCGGGCGGGCGGCTGGCCGTCACGTACGAGCTGTTCGGCGGCAACGTCCTCAGCGCCGTGCTGCACGGTGTCCTGACGTGGGAGGCGGAGTCGTGAGCGGCGGCACGGTCGTGGTGGTCACCGGCGGTACGCGCGGGATCGGCCTCGGGCTCGCGCGGGCGTTCCTCGCGCGCGGCTGCCGTGTGGCGCTGTGCGGCCGTGGAGGGGTGAAGGCCCTGCCCGGTCCGGCGGACCGGTTGCTGGGGCAGGTGGCGGACGTCACCGACCGGGCGCAGGTGCAGGTGCTGTGGGACGCCGCGTACGAGCGGTTCGGACGGGTCGACGTCTGGATCAACAACGCGGGTGCCGCCGCGCCCCGGCGCCCGTTGTGGGAACTGTCCGCCGCGGACGTCGAGGCGGTGGCGGCGACGAACCTGCTCGGCACGGCCCACGGTTCGGCCGTCGCGGTGACCGGCTTCCTCGGCCAGGGGCGGGGGCGGCTGTGGAACATGGAGGGCTTCGGCTCGGACGGGCGCACACTGCCCGGCCTCGGCGCGTACGGCGCCACGAAGAGCGCGGTCACCTACCTCACGCGGGCCGTCGCCGCCGACCTCGACGAACGGGCCCGCGCACACCCGCACGACGTGAGGGCGCTGCGCCTGTCCCCCGGGATGCTCGTGACCGACCTGCTCGTCCATGGATACACCCCCGAGCAGTACGCGAAGGCCCGCACGGTCCTCAACATCCTGGCCGACCGGGTGGAGACGGTGACCCCGTGGCTCGCGGACCGGGTGCTCGCCGACCGCACCCGCAACGGGGGCCGCGTGGCCTGGCTGACCCGCCGCAGGGCGGCCGCGCGGTTCGCCACGGCGGCCTTGCGGCGCCGCGACGTCCTCCCCGAGACCCTCCCGGGTCGGTGAGCGCGGTGGACTACCCCGTCGCGCTCGCCCTGGAGGACTTCGTACCGGTGGTGCTGACCGGTGTCGCGGCGGCACGGCTGGTGGTGCCGATCGGCCGCGCCGCCCCACGCGCCCGTGCCGTCGCGGCCACCGGCGCCGCCCTGGTCTTCGCCGGCGGCCTGTCGAAGGCCGGCTGGAAACTCACCGTCGCGCTGGACGGACCCGACATCCAGCCCCTGAACAAGGCGCTCTTCCCGCTCCTGGCGCTCGGGTTCCTGCTCCTCGCCCACGCGCTGCTGAGCATGCCTCTCCACGACGGTCCCGGCGAACACCGGCTGCCCCCGCTGTGGGGCTTCGCCGTGGCGTGGACGGCGGCCGCCGCCGGCTCCCTCGCGCTCCGCTCGACACTGCCCCTCATGGTGCTCACGGTCGCCGCGGTGACGGTCTGCGGCGTACGGCTGATCCTGCTGGCACGCTCGGCCGGGGAGCCCCGCGCGGCCACGGCCACCGGTCTGTGGCTGCTGGGCACGTACGCGCTCGGCCCGCTCGCCACCCGGCCCGACCAGAGCGTGGCCCTCCAGTGGGTGGAGCAGTCCTGCAACACACTCACGCAGGCCGCCCTCCTGTACGCGGCCTGGCGCCTGTCCGCCTCGTCCCTCCCCTCCGTCCGGAAGGTGCCCCTGTGACCGACGCCCTCGGCTGGCGCCGCACGTTCGGCGTCATCGCACCCAGTACGAACACCGTCGTCGAACCGGACTTCTACCGGATGACGGTGCCGGGCGTGACCGCCCACTTCTCCCGCATCCACATCCGCGACCAGAACATGGCGGGTGACGCGGGCATGGAGCGGCTGCTGGAACAGATACGTGACGAGATCGGCGCCGCCTGCGAGCGGGTGCTCACCTGCGAGCCCGACTCCATGGTGATGGGCATGTCCGCCGAGACGTTCTGGGGCGGGGTGGCGGGCAACCGTGCCTTCGTGAAGCAGATCCATGACATCACCGGGCTCCGGGTGGCCACCGGCGCGGAGGCGTGCGAGCGCGCGCTGCGCCTGTACGGGGCCCGGCGCATCGGGGTGCTGACGCCCTACCAGCCGGTCGGGGACGCGAACGTACGGCGCTTCTTCGGCGAGCTCGGCTTCGAGGTCGCGGGCGTGACCGGCCTGCGCTGCCCGACGGCGGTCTCCATCGCCCATGTCGGGGAAGACCGGCTCCGCCAGGCGCTGACCGCCCTGGCGGCGCTCGACGGGGTGGACGCGCTGGTCCAGTGCGGAACCAACCTGTCCATGGTGTCGCTCGCCGACGAGGCGGAACGGTGGCTCGGTCTCCCGGTGATCGCCATCAACGCCGCGACCTGGTGGATGGCGCTGCGCGACAACGGGATCGAGGACAAGGTGTACGGCGCCGGGTCACTGCTGCGCGAGCACTGATCCGGCACGGGAGCGGTCGTCGCGCAGTGCGGCGACCAGACCGGCCAGCATCAGCGCCTCCCCCGCGTTGCCGAGCGGGGGTACGGCCACGGCCGCCGCCGCGGCGACGAACAGGGCCACCGCTCCCAGGGCGAGCCACGGCACGCCTCGACGTCGCCAGAGCACCACTCCCGCCGCCAGCAGCAGGACCATCGCCGTGACCGCCGCGAGCGGGACTCCGCCGGGCTCCGCGTCCGCGTACCGCACGGTGTCCGCCCAGTGGCGCGGTGCGAGCTCCAGCCCCGGCAGAGTGGCCCAACTCGCGGACAGGGCCAGCACGCAGGCGATTCCCCACGCCCCGGCCACCACCGCGCGGCCGCCGCTCACCAGCATCGCGGCGCACGGCACCACCAGCGGCGTCAGCACGGCGTGGACGACGTACCGGCCGGTGCTGAGCGTCTCCAGCGCTGGGCCGTGGCCCAGCACCGTACCGGCGGCGGCGACGGCCGAGTCGTACGCCAGGGCGCAGCCGAGCAGCGCGATCCCCCGCCCCGGGCGCGGACCGCGCAGCGCCACGGCGGCGAGTGCCACTTCCAGGACGGCGACCACCGCCAGAGCCGACGAGTACACGGTTGTCCGCCCCCCGCCGGCTCAGTGGGCGTAGAGCGACTCGACGAGCTGCGCGTACCGCTGCTCCACCGTTCCCCTGCGCACCTTGAGGGTCACGGTGAGCTCGGGTCCGCCGGGTTCCCACGCCTCCCGGAGGACGGCGTGGGCGCGGATCCGTTCGGGGCGGGAGAGCCGGGTGTTGGCGTCCGCGACGGCGGCGGCGATCTGACCGTCGAGGTCGCAGGTCGCCGCCCTGGCGGTGACCGCTTCGCGGTCCGGGACGATGAGGGCGACGTTGTGGGGGCGCCCGTCGCCGATGACCACGGCGTGGCCGATCAAGGGCGAGGACTCCAGCAGGACGGTCTCGATGCGGGTGGGGGACATGTTCTTGCCGCCCGTGTTGATGATGATGTCCTTCTTGCGGTCGATGATGCGGACGTTCCCGTCGTCGTCGACGCCGACGACGTCACCGGTGTGGAGCCAGCCGTCAGAGTCCACGGCCTGCGCGGTCAGTTCCGGCTCGTCGCGGTAGCCGCGCATCAGGAAGGGTGCGTTCACCAGCAGTTCGCCGTCCTCGGCGACGCGTATGCGGGCGCCGGGTACCGGTCGGCCGACGGTGCCGGGCCGGGGGTCGCCGGGTGGGTTCATCAGCGCCATGCCGGACAGCTCGGACATCCCCCAGGCGTCGCCGAGCGGCACGCCGATCGCGTGGAAGAACGCCACCAGCTCCGCTGACGCCGGTGCGGCCCCGGTGACACAGATCCGGGCGCGGTCGAGGCCGAGCCTCTTGCGCAGCTCGGCGAGGACCGGTTCGGCCTGGTCGAGTTCCTTGCTCTGTTCCGGCGTCAGTGTTCCGGCGCGCCGGCCGGGACGGAGCCGGCGCGCGGTGTCGACGCAGTCCTCCACCAGGGCGCGCAGTGCCGGGTCGGCCTCGGTGAGGGCCGCGTCGAGCCCCGCTTTCAGCCGCTGCCACACGGCGGGCACCGCGCCGAAGAGGGTGGGGCGGACGGACGTGAGGGCGGCGGATACGTTTTTGAGCTCGGGTACGCAGGTCAGCCGCGTACCGAAGCGGATGTTCGTGTAGTGCGAGGCCCATCGGTCGGCGATGTGGGCGGCGGGCAGGAAGGACAGGTGGCTGTCCTCGTGCGTGATGCCGAGGAGCTGCTCCGTGGCGTCCAGTTGGGCGGTCATACCGGCGTGGGTGATCTCCACGGCCTTGGAGCGGCCGGTGGTTCCGGACGTGTGGATGAGCGTGAGGACGTCGTCCGGCCGTACGCGCTGCCATGCCTCCGTGAAGTCGAAGCCCGTCGGCGCGGCGGCCTCCACGGCGGCCAGGCCGATCGCGTCGTCGGCGAAGTCGTCCACGGTGACGAGGTGTTCGACGTCCGTACCCGCGAGGGACCGGCGCAGCACGCCCAGGAAGCGCAACTCGGTGACCAGCACGCGCGCCCGGGACCGGGCGAGTACGTCGGTGAGCTGGTCCGGGGGCAGGGTGTTGTAGAGCGAGAACGGTATGGCGCCGAGGTGGAAGGCGGCGCAGTCCACCACGTGGAACTCCGGCCGGTTGGTCAGCATCAGCGCCACGGTGTCGCCGTGCCGGACGCCCAGGCCGTGCAGTCCGGCGGCGACGGAGGCGACGCGTTCGGCGTACTGTGCCCAGGTCGTGACGTCGCCCTGGACGGTACGGAGGGCGGGGGCCGGGCCCCGGGTGGCGGCGGTGCGCTGGAAGGCCTCGCAGAGGGTCGCGGCCTCGGACATGGCGGCTCCTTGGCGTCGGGTGGTACGCGGGAGGAGGATCAGGACTCCGCGCCGAAGCGCAGGCGGAAGTCCCGCAGCACCAGGCTGAACAGCGGCGGTCTGCGGACGAGGCGGCCGAGCGGGCTGCTGTCGGGCACCGCCCAGCGCGCGGTGGCGAGGGCGACACCGGTCCTGGTGCGCACCGGGCTGGTCCTGGTCCGCCCGTCGAGGGTCTGGGCGACGTGGTACGTGAGAGGCCAGCGGCCCGGCAGGCGTCGGATGCGTCCGAAGGCGGCGGTGGCCAGGAGGCCGTCGTCGGCCTTGGCGGACGCGCGCAGGCCGGCCGAGCGGTCCAGGTCGAAGGACGCGAGCTCCTTCGGGATGCCCCACAGCTCCCGCCCGCCGGCCATCGAGGCGGGGCTGTCGACCCAGATGTCGGTGATGGTGACCCGGGGGCGGGCGCCGTCGCGTACGAGGACGGCGGCGAGGAGCTCGTCGTAGTGCAGGACGCTGTCCTGCTCGTACACGACCCACGCGACGCCGGCCACGCAGCGCCCGGCGACGGTGACCGGCCGGGTCCCGGGCGGGAGGCCGGGCGGCAGCACGTGGCGTGGTACGAGCCACAGGGACAGGTACATCTGCCCGGCGAGGTGCCAGGGTTCGGGCGGGTAGGCCGTCACGGTGGGTCCTTTCGGCCGGCGGCCCGTCCCAGGCGCAGCGCGGCGGGTGCCGTGGCCGGCACGGAGGGCGTGCGTGGGGGGACGGGTGCCAGGGTGCGGTAGGGCTCGCCGGGGGCGGGCCGGGGGTCGGGATCGCCCTTGTTGGGCCACAGGGCGGTGGCGCGTTCGGCGAGGGCGGTGATGGTGAGGGAGGGGTTGACGCCGAGGTTGGCGGAGAGGGTGGAGCCGTCGACGACGTGCAGGCCGGGATGGCCGTGCACCCGGTGGTAGGGGTCGACGACGCCCGTGTCGCTCGTGGCCCCGATGGTGCAGCCGCCGATGAGGTGGCCGGTGGTGGGGATGTCGAAGAGGTCGGCCCACGTGCCGCAGGGTATGCCGTCGATCCGGCGGGCGGCCTGCCGGGCGGCCCGGTGTCCGGCGGGTATCCAGGTGGGGTTGGGATCGCCCTCGCCGGGCCGGCTGGTGAGCCGGCGCCCGAGCAGGCTCCGTCGCGTGTAGGTGGTGACCGAGTTGTCGAGGGTCTGCATGACGAGGAGCACGAGGGACTGCTGCGCCCAGCGGCGCGGGTCGTGCAGGGCGGGCAGGTCGCGCAGGTTCTTCGCCATGGCGGCCAGGCCCAGCAGCAGCCGGGAGCGGCCGGGCACGGGGTCCACGAGGGTGGCTCCGAGCAGGCCCAGCAGATTGCTGCCGCGTCCGTAGCGGACCGGTTCCACGTGGGTGGTGTCGTCGAGGTGGACGGAGGAGGTGATGGCCACGCCCCGGGTGAAGTCGGCGTGCCGGTCGCGGGAGCGGGCGGCGAGCACCGCTTCGGAGTTGGTGCGGGTCAGCCGCCCCAGGTGCGGGGAGAGCCCCGGGAGCGCCCCCGTGTCGCGCAGTCGGTGCAGGAGGCGTTGGGTGCCCAGGGCGCCCGCGGCGAAGACGACGTGCCGCGCGGTGAGGGTCCGCTTGCGGCGCCGCAGGGCCCGGCCGGTGCGTACGGAGGTGACGGCCCAGCCGTCCCCGGCGGCGCGGACGTCGGTGACGGTGCGTTCCGCGTGTACGTGGGCTCCGTTGCGCTCGGCCAGACCGAGGTAGTTCTTGGGCAGGCTGTTCTTGGCGTTGTGCCGGCAGCCGGTCATGCAGGCCCCGCAGTGCAGGCAGGCGGCCCGGTCGGGTCCCGCGCCGCCGAAGTAGGGGTCGGGGACGACGGTGCCGGGCGCGCTGCCGGGCGGCCCGAAGTGCACGCCCACCGGCGTGGGGCGGAAGGTCTCCTCGCGGCCCAGGTCGCGCGCGGTCTGCCTCAGTACGTGGTCGGAGGCGGTGACCAAGGGGTTGAGGGTGACGCCGAGCATGCGGCGGGCCTGGTCGAAGTAGGGGGCGAGTTCGGTGCGCCAGTCGGTCAGGGAGGCCCAGTGGGAGCCCTCGTAGAAGGCGGCGGGCGGCTCGTACAGGGTGCCCGCGTAACCGAGGGACCCGCCTCCGACGCCCGCTCCCGTGAGCACGAGCACATCACCGAGGAGGGTCATGCGCAGGATGCCGGTGCAGCCGAGCCGGGGCGCGAAGAGGTAGTCGCGCACGTGCCACGAGGTACGGGGGAAGTCGGCGTCGTCGAAGCGGCGCCCGGCCTCCAGGACGCCGACGCGGTAGCCCTTCTCGGTCAGCCGCAACGCGGTGACGCTGCCGCCGAACCCGGAGCCGATGACGAGGACGTCGTAGTCGAAGGCCGTCGCCGTCATGGGCGTTCCTTCGTCATGAAACCGGCCATGAGGGGGATCACCAGCCTCTCGATCGCGGCGCGCCGTGCCCCGGGCCGGTGCTCGGTGAAGGCGACGGGGCCGGCGAGGCCCGGCGTGAAGGGGGCGAGCGCCATGTGCGGCAGGAGCAGGAGGAGCAGGGAGAGCAGGGCGTCGGTGTCGGCGTCCTCGCGGATGTCCCCGGTCTCGACGGCGCGCTGGACGAGGGGCCGCAGCCCGGCGAGGTAGAGGCCGTGGACGGGGGCGCGCACGGCTTCCCTGACGGCCGGGTCCATCTCCATGTTGGTGGCGGCGGTGACGCCGCGCTCCAGGGGGTGGGTGGCGAAGTAGTCGACCCAGGCTTCCAGGGCGTCGGTCAGGTGGGTGGTGAACTCCTTCGTCCCGTCGTATCCGTCGAGCCACGGCTGCATGGCCGCGTAGATGCGCAGCGAGGTCTGTTCGGCGACGTACGTGAACAGGTCGAGTTTGCCCGCGAAGTACTGGAAGAGGGATCCCTTGGCCACTCCCGCCGCGCGGGCGATGACGTTGAGGCTTCCCGTGGAGTAGCCGTGCGTGCCGAACTCGTCCATCGCGGCGACCAGGACCCGCTCGCGCCGGGCGGGCGAGAGGTGCGTCCAGGTGGAGGTGGGCATGGGGTGCTCCCGCTCTATGACCGGGCGGTCATGTGACCGCCCGGTCATCGTCGCCAACGCACCGGCCGATGTCAACGCCCATGCAACACAGGCTGATTGACAATCCATCAGTTCCGGTCCCACCCTATGACCACCCGGTCACATGACCGCGTGGTCACCCTCGTGCGTCTCTCGTCGGAAGGCTCGTGATGAAACGCGTCTGTGTCATAGGAGCGGGATCGTCGGGCATCGCCGCCTGCCAGGTCCTCGCCGAGCGGAAGATCCCGTACGACTGCTACGAGGCCGGCTCCGAGGTGGGCGGCAACTGGCGCTACCTCAACGACAACGGCATGTCCTCGGCGTACCGCTCCCTGCACATCAACACGTCGCGGCAGGTCATGGAGTACGCCTGCTTCCCCATGTCGGAGGCGTATCCGGTCTATCCGAGCCACTTCCACATCGCGCGGTACTTCGACGAGTTCGTCGACCACTTCGGCCTGCGCCCGTCGATCACCTTCCGGACGGAGGTCACCGGCGTCGAGCCGTCACCCGCCGGCCGCCCCTGGTCCGTCACCACCCGGCACCGGGACACCGAGGAGGCGACCACCCGCTCGTACGACGCGGTACTCGTCGCCAACGGCCATCACTGGAAGCCCCGTTGGCCCGAGCCGCCGCTGCCCGGCTCGGACTCCTTCGCCGGGTCCCAGACGCACTCGCACCACTACAGGACGCCCGAGCCCTTCACCGACAAGCGGGTCCTCGTCCTCGGAATCGGCAACTCCGCGTGCGACATCGCCGTGGAGACCTCGCGGGTGTCCCGGCGGACCTTCCTCGCGATGCGGCGCGGCGCCCACATCCTGCCCAAGTACCTCTTCGGGGTCCCCACCGACCATCTCACCGGCTCCTGGCTGGCCCGCGCGCCGCTCGCCGTCCAGGACCGGGGGCTCCAGCTGCTGCTGCGGCTCAGCCGTGGCCGGCTGAGCGACTACGGCCTGCCCGTCCCCGCCCACCGCGTCCTGGCGGCCCACCCGACGATCTCCGACGACCTGCTGTCCCGGCTCGGCCACGGCGACATCACCGTCAAGCCGATGATCGAGCGCCTCGACGGTGACCAGGTGCTCTTCACCGACGGGTCGCGCGAGACCGTGGACGCGATCGTCCACTGCACCGGCTACGCCATCAGCTTCCCCTTCCTCAGCCGCGAGCTCATCGACCCGGCCGGCAACGACATCGGGCTCTACCGGCGGGTGGTGGACCCCGATCACCCCGGCCTGTACTTCATCGGACTCGTCCAGCCGCTGGGAGCGATCATGCCGCTCGCCGAAGCGCAGTCGCACTGGGTGGCCGACCTGATCGAGGGGAGGTGCACGCTGCCCGGGCGAGCGGCGATGCGCCGCGAGATCGCGACGTACCGGGCCCGTACGGCACGCCGGTACGTCGCTTCCTCGCGTCACACGATCCAGGTCGACGCCCTCGCGTACCTCCGCGAGATCAGGGCGGAGCGCCGCCGCCGTGCACTCAGTACGCCTGCTCCACGGTGACGTTCCGGTCCGTGGCGTCGCCCCAGTACCGCACGTAGGAGGCGGCGACGGGGTCCCCCAGCGACGCCTTGAGCCACAGGGCGGACCACCGGCCGGTGGCCCGTATGCCCTCGGTCTGGTCCAGGGTCTGCGGAGAGGCGTCCGGGGCCGCGCCCGGCGGGTTCTGCACGTCGGTGATCCCGAAGTGGTTGGCGCCGTGCAGGCCGACCAGCGCCTTGGGCTTGAAGGACAGCGCCCGGTAGGTGTCCCGCGCCGCCACGGGCGCGGCGACCCCGTCCGCGTCACCCTGGACCAGGGCGACCGGCACACCGGCGTTGTCGATGGGGCCGACCGGCCCGCCGCCCCGCGGCACGCCGTTCGTACCGAAGAAGGCGGCGGCCTTCAGCTGCGCCGGCTTGACCGCCCCGGGCGGCAACCCTGCGCAGAAGGGCGGCACGCACTGCCCCTGAAGAGTGGACAGGCCCGCCGCCCCTCCGAACGAATGTCCCAGCAGCGTCAGCGTGCCGGTGTCGATACGGCCGGCGACGGGGCTGCCCACCCGGGCGTTCTCCGCTTCGGCCCAGGCGACCGCCGTGAGTGCCTGGTCCGACGACGCCCACAGTCCGGGCACGCCGAACACGGGGCGCTCATGGTTGGGAACGACGACCACGAACCCGAAGGCGGCGACCGTACGGGCGAATCCCGCATAGTGCGACTTGTCGACGTTGGCGCCCTGGAGGAGGAGCGCGACCGGCAGCCCGCGGTTCGTCGTCGCCGGGTAGTACACGTCCGCCGCATCCACGCCGACCCTGGCGGCGTACGAGCCGGTCGGGAACGTCGTCGGGTTCTCAGGCGTCACGGCCGCGCGGGCTTCGGTGGGACTTCCGAGCGCCGCCATGAGCGCGACGCTCATGAGCCCCACGACGATGCCGCGACGACGGCCGTGCGAGACGAAGGGAAATGGACGTGCCATCGGGACCCCGATCCTCGAGTGGGATGACGAAGAGGCGTCCGGCGGGTCGAGCACCGCGATCATTCCGGACCCGCCGGGCCACGTGTTCCTCTTGCAGAAACTTTGTTTCCCTACACGCAGTTAACTGTCACGGGGACGCGTGCGTCAACCGCCCGGAGCCACTTGCCGTACGCGCTCCGGCCGCGCTCCCGCGGGGGTGCGCGCACCCTGCGCCCAGAGCCGCTGACGTCCCCCGCACACGCCGGGAGCACGCCGAAAGGGTGCCCCGCGTACGTGCGTTCGCACGAGCGCGGGGCACCCTTGTCGATCCGGCGGGAGTCAGTTCCCCTCGGTTTCGAAGGTGCGCAGCAGGTCGGCAGCGACGCTCACCGCAATCGTCGCGGGTTCCTTGCCGGTGATTCCGGACAGCCCGATCGGGGTCTTGATCCGGTCGATGGTGGCCTCGTCGTGACCGCCCTCGGTGACGAGGCGTTTACGGAACCGCACCCACTTGGCCGCCGACCCGATCAGCCCGATGGAGCCGAGATGGGTGGTGCGCAAGGCGGCGTCGCACAGGGCGGCGTCCTCGGCGTGATCATGGGTCATGATCAGGATGTGGGTGCCGTGCGGCAACTCCTCCAGCACCTCCTCGGGCAACAGCGGCGTGTGGTGCACGTGCACCTGCGCCACCGCGTCCGCCAGCACATCGAGCCGCTCCTCGGTGAGAACGTCGGAGCGGCTGTCGACCAGATGGAGGTCGAGGTCCTGACGTGCCAGAATGCGCGCCAGTTCCAGCCCGACGTGCCCGACGCCGAAGATCGCCACCGCCCGTACCACCGGCAGCGGTTCGAGCAGCACCGAGACCGTGCCGCCGCAGCACTGCACGCCGTGCTGGTTGGTCACCTTGTCGTTCAGGGCGAAATCGATCAGCTCCGGCTCCGGCTTGGACGCGGCGATCATCTCCCGGGCCCGATCGATCGCGACGGCCTCGACATTGCCGCCGCCGATCGAGCCCCACGTCCCGGTCCGCCCCACGACGAGTTTCGCACCGGCGTCGCGCGGGGCATGGCCGCGCACGGTCGCGACGGTCACCAGCACGCCGGCCTCCCGGCGTGCTCGCAACCGTGCGACCGCGGCGACCCACGTCATGTCAGGCACCGCTCGCTGTTCTTGCATCGGTTCGCATCCTGCTGCTGGCGGCGTTCCCGTCTCCGGTGTGCCCATGGGTGACAAGCCCCTGGTGGGCGTAACCGTTCGGGGAGGCATCGGCCCGGCGGGCCGCCTGGATCGCCCAGTACACCGCTTCCGGCGTGGCGGGCGAGGCCAACTCGACGCTGACCCCGCCCGGCCCGAACGCGGCGGCGGCCTGCCGCAACGCTTCTCGTACCGAGAACGCCAGCATCAGCGGAGGCTCACCCACCGCCTTGGACCCGTATACCGCGCCCTCTTCGGTGGCGTTCTCCAGAAGCGTGACGTTGAACTCCTCCGGCATCTCCGAAAAGCTCGGCAGCTTGTAGGTGCTCGCGGCCTGGGTGAGCAGCCGGCCCCGGTTCGGCCCGTCACTGGCGTCCCAGCGCATGTCCTCGAGCGTCAGCCAACCCGCGCCCTGCACGAAACCACCCTCGACCTGACCGATGTCGATCATCGGGGACAGGCTGTCGCCGACATCGTGCACGATGTCCACCCGCCGGATGCGGTAGGCGCCGGTGAAGCCGTCCACCTCCACCTCGGCCGCGGCGGCGCCATGGGAGAAGTACTTGAACGGCGAGCCCCTGAAGGTCTTCGCGTCCCAGTGCAGCCCCTCGGTCCGGTAGAAACCGGCCGCCGACAACTGGACTCGCTGGAAGTACGCGGTACGCACCAGGTCGTCCCAGGCCAGCTCCTTGTCGCTGCCCAGGCTGCGCGCGACGCCCTCGACGATGCGCACGTCCGAGGCGTTGGAACCCAGCTGGGTGGCGGCCACCTGGAGCAGCCGCTCGCGCAACTGCTCGCAGGCGTTCTTCACCGCCGCGCCGTTGAGGTCCGCCCCGGCACTGGCGGCTGTGGCGGAGGTGTTGGGCACCTTGTCGGTCCGGGTCGGGGCCAGCCGCACCTTGTGCAGCGGGATGCCCAGTGTGGTCGCGGCCACCTGCAGCATCTTGGTGTGCAAGCCCTGGCCCATCTCGGTGCCGCCGTGGTTGATCAGGACCGAGCCGTCCTTGTAGATCAGCACCAGCGCGCCGCCCTGATTGAAGGCGGTGAGGTTGAACGAGATCCCGAACTTGAGGCCCGTGAGCGCGAGTGCCCGCTTGGTGTTCCGGTGCGCGGCGTTGAAGGCGGCGATCTCGCGCCTGCGATCGGCGATGCCGGCGTTTTCCTGGACCGCCTGCCAGACGGCGGAGATGCGTTCGGGCTGAAGAACCAGCTGTCCGTACGGCGTCGACTGACCCTTCTGGTAGAAGTTGCGCTCCCGCAGCTCCATCGGATCCAGGCCGAGCAGCGGCGCGCACCGCCCCATGATGTCCTCGATCACCAGCATGCCCTGGGGTCCGCCGAAGCCGCGGAAGGCGGTGTTGGAGACCTTGTTCGTCCTGGCGATGCGGCCGGCGATGCGCGCGTTGGGGATCCAGTACGTGTTGTCGATGTGGCACAGCGCGCGGGCCACCACCGGCTCGGACAGGTCCAGGCTCCAGCCGCCGTCCGCGGTCAAGGTGGCGTCCAGGGCCCGGATACGGCCGTCGGCGTCGAAGCCGATCTTCCACGCGGCGTGGAATCCGTGCCGCTTGCCGGACATGGTCAGGTCCTGCGTCCGGTTGAGCCGCAGCCGGACCGGCCGGCCGGTCAGCTTGGCGCCGAGCGCGGCGACTGCCGCGAACCCGTGCGGCTGCATCTCCTTGCCGCCGAAGCCGCCGCCCATCCGCAGACACTGCACGGTCACCTCGTGGCTGTGCAGACCGAGCACGTGCGCGACGATCTCCTGGGTCTCCGAAGGATGCTGGGTGCTGCTCTGGACGAACACCTGCTCGGCCTCGTCGACGTAGGCCAGCGCCGCGTGCGTCTCGAGGTAGAAGTGCTCCTGATCGGAGAACTGGAACTCACCCGTGAACACGTGCGCGGAGTCGGCGAAGCCGGCGTCGACGTCGCCGGTCAGCATCACGGGCCGAGCGCCGTGAAAGCTGTCCGCCTCCATCGCGTCCTGCAACGTGATCACGGAGGGCAGTTCGTCGAGTTCCACCTCGACGGCCTCCGCACCGAGCCGGGCCGCCTCCAGGGTCTCGCCGAGTACCCAGGCGACCGCGTGCCCGTAGAACATGACCTCGTCGGGGAACAGCGGTTCGTCGTGCTTCATCCCGGCGTCGTTGACGCCGGGCACGTCGGCACCGGTCAGCACGCGGACCACACCGGGCACGGCCAGCGCGGGCTCGGTACGCAGCGCGGTGATCCTACCGTGGGCCTTCATGACCTGGACCGGGTAGGCGTGCAGCACGTCCTTGGTGCGGTGGACCAGGTCGTCGGTGTAGAGAGCGGTGCCGGTGACATGCAGGGCGGCGCTCTCGTGCGGCATCGGGACACCGACGACAGGCTTCTCGGGACGCTCGGACAGATGGCTCATGACGACACCGCCTCGGTGGTTCGCGCGTGCAGCTTCAGCAGGCTCTGGCCGAGCATCGCGGAGCGGTAGTCGGCGCTGGCGCGGTGATCACTCATCGGTGTGCCCTCGGTTTTCAGCACCAGGGCCGCGGCCTCGGCAGTCTCCTGCGCCCACGGCCGGCCCTCCAGGGCCGCCTCGGTGGCGAGCGCGCGGATCGGAGTGGCGGCCACACCGCCCAGGCCGATGCGTGCCTTGCGGACGATGCCGTCCTCGATGTCGAGCGCGAATGCGACTGCCACGCTGGAGATGTCGTCAAAGCGCCGCTTGGCGATCTTGTGGAAGGCCACGACCGGCGACAGTGGCAGTGGGATGCGCACGGTGCGGATCAGCTCGCCGGGACGGCGCACGCTCTGCCGGTAGCCAGTGAAGTAGTCCGCCAGCGGGACCTCGCGCTCACCGTCGGCGTCGGCGAGCACCACCGATGCCTCCAGCGCGAGCAGCACCGGCGGACTGTCACCGATGGGGGAGCCGGTGCCCAGGTTGCCGCCGAGGGTCGCACCGTTGCGGATGAGCCGGGACGCGAACTGCGGGAACAGCTCCGCCAGCAGCGGGACGCCGCCCTGGAGGCGGCGTTCGATCTCGGTGAGCGTCAGCGCCGCACCGATGTCGATGGACTCGGGTCCGACTCGTAGCTCACGCAGTTCGGGCAGCCGGTCGACGGCGACCACGCAATCCGCTCGGCGGGCACGGATGTTCACCTCCACGCCCCAGTCGGTGGAGCCGGCGACCACCACCGCGTCGGGCCGTTCGCGCAGCAACCGCAGCGTCTCGGCCAGGGTGCCCTTCCGCACGAACACGCGCCCGTCCTGGGCGTATTCGGTGGCAGTCGGTGCGGGCGGGGCCTGCTCGCGACGCCGCGCCAGCGGGTCGTCGTCGGTGGGTTCCCCCACGGCGAACGCGGCATCGCGAATCGGGCGGTAGCCGGTGCAGCGGCACAGGTTTCCGCTCAGCGCGTGCAGATCGAAACCGTTCGGGCCGTGCTCGGGGTCGGTGCCGTCGGCCGGATCCGTGTGCGCGCAGCGGTCGGGCCGGTAGTACTCGGCGGCCATGCTGCAGACGAATCCCGGCGTGCAATAGCCGCATTGGGAGCCGCCACGGACCGCCATCTCCTCCTGCACCGGGTGCAGGGTGGGTGGCGTGCCGGGTTCACCGGCGGTGGCGAGGCCCTCGGAGGTGATGACCTCCTGGCCGTCGAGCGCCGCGACCGGGACCAGGCAGGCGTTGACCGCCACCCAGTCGGTGGGCTTGTTCACCCCGGGGCGGGCCACCAGGACCGAACAGGCGCCGCACTCACCCTCGGCGCAACCCTCCTTGGTGCCGGTGAGGCCACGCTCGCGGAGGAAATCCAGCACTGTGGTGTGGGGCGCAGCCGGTGAAATGGGTGCTTCTTTTCCGTTGACCGTGATCCGCGCCGCTACCATGACAGGCCTTCGTTTCGGTGCGCGATGGATCGGTTCGTCATGTTGGCCAATTTCAGGCAGCTTTCTGTGTTCAGAGGCGCCGCGTGACAGGAGCGGGCGCGAAGTGGCACGCAACAGCGACGTGCCATGAGGTGGTGAAGGAAAACCAGGAATGTGCCACGGCCGGGCACATCAGAACGGCGTAGTCAGCAGCCGTGCGCGATACGACCCGGAACCCAGACCGTGCTGTGGGCGAGGCGACTCAGATCAGAGCTGATGTACATCCGCTGGTCGCCTCCTCTCGGTCGTCATGGGTCGACGTTGACCGCAAATTAGTGGCTGGCGCCACCGCGGTCAAGAGGTCGGCCTCTGCCTCTGGCGGACCGATCTGCTTCGAGGCCGGTGCGCCGCCGTGGGTTTGTTGTCTGCTGACGGTCATCGTGCAGTTCCCTTCGCGGCGCAGGTGAGGTCCGCGGTGGGAATCGTTCCGTCGCGCAGGTAGGTGTTGACGGCCCGGTCGGCGCGCGGGACCGCTGTCTTGCCCTCGGCGCCGCGCCCGTACATGCCGCGCGCCCGGATGTCCGCGGTCACCAGGCGTCGAGCCCTTGAGCTTGCGGTGCAGTGCGAGAGTGCCGTCGTACGGAACGTTGTTGTCCTGCCGGGCCTGGAGCATCAGGACCGGCAGCCCGTTGCCGATCCGGGTGACAGGCTCGCGGGGCTGGGACTTCCAGAACGCGCAGGGCGCCGTCATGTCGTTCACGAGCGGGCCGAACACAGGCTGGGTGTCCCGACTGCGGGCGATGTTCCAGTACGTCTCCGGGTCCTTGGGCCAGCCGCCCGCGGGCCGGCATCGGTCACCGCACATGAAGACGGCCCCACCCGTGCGCGACGCCGTGCGCTCCCCGACGCGCCGCGTGCACAACGATCGTAGGAAGAGGCGGTGGGAGGGACCATGGAGCCGGCGGGACCATGCACACGGGGGCAACCCCCAGTGCGGGCGGCCATGTGACGTCAGCGGCGAGGGCGCTACGAGTCCGACGGACCAGAGAGCCGACCGGAAACCCTCCGATGCAGTGGCTTGGTCGCCGCCGTGGAGGACGCGGCGACGGACGGCCTCGTCGCTGAGACTGGCCGTCCGGGCTGCCGGCACACCGGTCGTCCAGGGCGCCCGGTGGTTCGCAAGAAGAGCAGCAAGGTGGCTCATGGATGCTGTTCTCCGACCGCCCTCCCCATCCACCGCTATGCTGTAACAGCATCTGTTGCAGCGAGGAGGAAGTGATGGCGGCGAACAGCCGATTGACGATCGCGACCCATGCGCTGACCTGGCTGGCGTTGGCGCACCGCCGCGGCCAGGAGGTTCTCACTTCGGAGCAGGTCGCCGCCAGCATCAACACCAACCCCGTGATCATCCGGCGCAGCCTCGGTGACCTGCGGCGAGCCGGGCTGGTGGAGGTCCGCCATGGCGCCGGTGCGGGCTGGAGCCTGGCCCGTGGGCCGGAGGAGATCACTCTGCTCGAGGTGTACGACGCCGTCGGTGCGCAGCCTCCGTTCGGCCTGCACCACACCGAGCCCAATCAGGAGTGTCCGGTCGGCCGGGGCATCCGGCCCGCCCTGGGCGAGGTCTACGGCCGGGTCGAGCAGGTCATGCGGCAGGAGCTCGCGGACACGTCGATCGCCGATGTCCTTCGCGAGACGCTGATGAACTAGCCGACGGGGCCCTGCGTCGGGTCGTCGCCATACCGCTTGTTGTAACAAAGACTGTTCCAACGACTGAACGAGGAGTGAGACTGGTGAACGCCCTACGGTGTCCGGTCGTCGAACTGCGGCAGTACACGCTGCGCCCAGGACAGCGAGACGTACTGATCGACCTGTTCGACCGGGAACTCGTCGAGCCCCAAGAGGCGGGGGGCATGACCGTCCTGGGACAATTCCGCGACCTGGACGACCCCGACCGGTTCGTCTGGCTCCGCGGCTTCGACGACATGCCGCGCCGGGCCAAGGCGCTGGAGAGTTTCTACGGCGGGCCCGTCTGGCAGGCGCACCGCGACACGGCGAACGCGACGATGATCGACTCCGATGACGTCCTGCTGCTGCGACCGGCCTCGCCACGCGGCGGGTTCCCCGTGCCGCCCGGCACCCGGCAGGCACCCGGCGAGCCGCCGGCATGGCCACCGTCACTCGTCCTCGCCACCATCTGGTACGGCCGCCGCCCGTTCGACGCCGCCTTCGTCGAGTTCTTCGAGCAGCGGATGCTCCCCGTACTGGCCGAGACCGGCGGCGAGCCACTGGCGTACCTGCACTCGGAACACGCCCCCAACACCTTCCCGGCGCTGCCGGTCAGGACGAACGAGGAAGTCTTCGTATCGTTCGCACGTTTCACCGACGAAGACCACATCGACGACCACCTGAATCGCTTGCGGCATTCAGAGCGCTGGCGCCAGGAGGTGCTGCCGACCCTTTCGGAACGGTGTGCCAGAACCCCACAACGGCTACGGCTGGCGCCCACGGAACGCTCCACACTCCGGTGAGCCCCGTAGTGCTCAACCGCTGATCCCTGACCGAGCGCCGAAACGGAACGCGAGCGGTACATCAACCGGGCTGCGGCACCCGGGAGGTGCGGCCGGCTGGAACCGCTGCCCGGCAGCCGACGAAGCCGGCCGATCGGGGCCGGCCGCACGACTGCCCGGCGGCATGATGAACCGTGACTTCCTTGTGCACCACTGCCTGGAGAGGGCGGGGAAAAGGCTGGTGACGCGGGGCGCAGTCGGCCGGCCGCAAGCAGACGCAGACGATCGATATTCAGTGGCGGGCAGTGTTGGTGCGCACGAGGATGCCCGGATGGACTCAGGTGAGCGCATTGACGAACCGGAGGTACCCCGGTGGACTCAGTCAACCGTCTACCCCGACATGTGGGTGGATCCGGACGACGACCCTCGCGAGAGCGGTACCGAGCCCGTCGATGAACGCAGCACGCTGCTCGACGGCCTGCGTCACTACCGTCTCACCCTGGAAATGAAATGCGCCGGCCTGGACGCCGAACAGATGGCCCGGCGCTCCGTACCGCCGTCCACGATGTCCCTGCTCGGCCTGGTGCGACACATGGCCGAGGATGAACGGCACTTTCGCCGGTTGGCCGGCGAGGACTCGCCCAGGATCTACCGCACCGCCGAAGACCGCGACGGCGACTGGAACGGTGCGATTGCCGACCCGGCGGTCGTGGAGGACGCATGGCGTCAGTGGCGGGCCGAGAGGGAACTGACCGACCGGTTCATAGCCGGCTGCGCCGACCTCGGCACGCCACCCGGTGGAGAGGCGCAGCTTCGCGACATCCTGGTGATGCAGATCGCGGAGTACGCGCGACACTGCGGCCACGCCGACTTCCTGCGCGAGCGGATCGACGGCCGAGTAGGCCAATGATCAAACCCCCGCAGAGCAGCCCGGGCGGCACTCGCATGACGACCTGGGACCAGGGGCGTGCACGGCGGCGCTGCGGAACGTAGTCATGCTGCCCTGGTCAGCTGCTGGTGCCGTGTGACCCAGAACCCGGCAGCGCGGCGGGGACACCGGCGCCCCTGGTCCATCCGAACCGCCTCCACGCGCGCTCCTCCCACCTCTCCGACCTGCTGCGAGTGGCCTTCTGCAGAAGATACGGTCCAGGTGGCGGGCGTCGGCGTCCGGCAACATCGGGATGGCCGCACGGCTGACATGACCGACGGCAACGACGCCTCCGCCATTGCGGTGCGTTGCCGGCAGGACGAACTGATGGGTGTGCCGACTGCAGCCGTCCACGACCGGCAAGAGCGCCCACCACCGAAACCCGGCTCCGCTTCGTCCCGCCTCGCGATCAGCCAGCTCGGCGCGGCGGACCGCACGAGCATCCCAGCCGGCCTCCGCAAGATGTCCTACGAACCCTTCCGCCGCCCATTCACACTGCACCCTCCCCCGCTGACAGCCACCGGCGAGCAGCCCCGGCTGCCCGGCTGCCTCGACTGCTGGTCTGCCTGGTTGGCTGCCCCGGGATACTCCGGGCGGCCAACCAGTGGATGAGGTCGCTTGCGATGTTTCCGATGTCGGATTCGGTGGTGACCTCGTGTTCGCGGCGCGTGGCATCGCGGAGGACGATCTCGTAGCCGCCCTCGTCCAAGACGGCGACGGAGGCGAACCAGGCTGGGTCGTCCTCATCGGGCTGGATGACCACGAAGGTGTTGTCCGTGTCGTTGAGATCGTCGATCAGCATGAACAGCGAGTCCTCGGACGGGTCATCGATGTGCTCGCCGTTCTCGCTGTCGGCGCAGTAGTACCGACTCCCCATCGGGCGCCCCTCTCCTTGTGTCGACGTGCAGTGCCGTGGCCACAGACAGCATGGCGCGCGAGGAGTACGCCTTGTCACCCGGGACCCCGCAGTGGTCGTCTGGGGGTCGGGCCAGGACCGGTACTCAGCCGGAAGATCCCGCCACGGGGCACCGGTCCTCACCCGTCGGCGGATACCGTCGATCAGCCTCCGCCGACACGCCGGACGGCCTGCCGACCTGCGCGACAGGCAGCAGCGGTTCCAGCGCTGCCCACTGCTCATCAGGGACATCCCCACGCCCCACCCCGAAATCATCACGACACGAGACGTGGCAAGAAACCCTGTTCCGAACACGGCCTAGGCGCTCAGGCGCTCCACGGCTCGGTAGACGCGCAGCTTGCATCGAACGGTCCGGGGAGGGATGTCAGCCAGGATGAGGCGTCTGGCGCGGTTCCCGAGGCCAACGGCGTGTATGTCGACGATCCGCCGGCCGACGCCGTCGTCGAAGGGAACGATGTCGCCCACCCGCAGTTCCCATGGCATCGCCTCTGTTGCCACCATCCCTGATGGTGGCCGCGGCAAACTGGGCGCGATGTCCGGTCCGGTGCTGGTGTGTGCGTCGACCGACCCGGCCACGATGATCCACTGGTGCGTCACGAACGCAGCCTTACCCCACCGCAGACCCCGCCATTCGAGACCGGTCGCGCTGGTTGGCCTCTCCCTCGGCGCTCTCGCACCCGACTGGCGGGGTCTGCACCTCGTGGCGCTCGATCGAACCGTCCGCGAGTCGCCTGTGTGATCGCCTTGGAGGCGACAAGAGATCGGCTTCGCCCACGGAGCCCCGACCACGCCCCGCCTTCTCCGCCTCGGCGTCCCGGGGAGTCGTGGGCCGTCCGTCAGGTTGGGCGTCGTGGTGCCGGGCGGAGCACCGCTACCGCCGCCGCTGTGGCGGCGGGGCTGATCACACCCATGGGCTGCACTCGGCTGCCGTGCGGTGGTCCGGACCGAGCGGCGCTGCTGGAGGCGGCAGCGCTCTTCGCCATCGGTGTGGTGGACCGGCGGCGAGACCAGCCACGCCCTCCCCGCCCCTGCGCCGGCTCCTGGAGCCGTCGGCGAGTGAGGACTGTCCAGTGGGTCACGAGCGGAGCCATGGCCTGAGCTCTTGCCGCACCGGACCTCGACCGTCGAGCAGAGAGCCGTTTCCAGGCCAGAGCCACGGTGCTGTGCAGACGCGGTGCAATGCCTGGAGTGAGGTGGGGGGAGGCCGTCGTAGACGTGGATCTCGCCCCAGCTGTGCACGTGGGAGCTGGTGGTGATCCGGCGGCCGATCCGGTCCAGGTCGAAGCGGCGGATTCCGGGGACGGTTCAGACGTCCCAGGTGACCGGGAGTTTCTTCACCCCGAAGATGTCCGCGGCCTCGGGGCGCAGGGCAACCTCTTCGGCCGGCAGGGCCAGGCGCAGCGTGGGGAAGCGGTTGAGCAGCGCGGAGAACGCGACCCGCATTTCGATGCGGGCCAGCTGCTGGCCCAGGCACAGGTGGATACCGTGCCCGAAGGCCAGGTGCCCGCCGTCCTGCCGGTGGAGGTCGAGCACGTGCGGGTCGGTGAACCGCTCGGGGTCCCGGTTGGCGGTGCTGTAGGACAGGACAACAGTCGTGCCGGCCTCGATGGTCTGGCCGCCCACCTCGACGTCCACCAGCGCCGTCCTCATGAACGACTTGGCGACGCTCAGATACCGCAGCAGCTCCTCCACGGCCCCGTCCACGAGCGCGGGATCGGCGCGCAGTGCGGCCAGTTGCTCCGGGTTCTGCAGCAGCGCGAAGGTACCGAGGGACAGCATGTTCGCGGTGGTGTCGAACCCCGCCGCCAGCAGGATCAGGCTGATCCCCTGCAACTCCTCGTCGGTCAGGTCACTGTCGGTGAGTTCGCTGAGCACGTCGTCGGTGGGGTTCGCGCGCTTGGCGGCCACCAGCTGTGCGAGGTAGTTCTGGGTCGCGGTGTAGGCCGCTATCAGGTCCTCGTCGTTCGTCTCCCCATTCATGAACGTGTCGATCTGTTCCTGGAAGGAGTCCCGGTCCTCGTAAGGCACCCCCAGCAGCTCACAGATGACGATGGTGGGGATGGGCTTGGCGAACGCGTTCACCAGGTCCGTCGGGGGCCCGGCCTTCTCCATGGCGTCCAGGCAGTCGGTGGTGATCTGCTCGATCCGCTCGGTGAGCAGTCGCATCCGGCGTGCGGTGAACCTTCCCACCAGCGGTTTGCGGTAGCGCCCGTGCTGTGGTTCGTCCATGAGGAGGAACTCGCCGGGCGGCGCCGGAGGGATTTCGAAGTCGACGACGTTCAGGAGCTCTTTGCGCGAGCTGAACCGCGGGTCGGCCAGGACCGATCTGACCAGGTCGTAACCGGTGATCAGCCAGCCGGGTTTTCCGCCGGGGTGCGTGTAACGGCTGATGGGGCCGTGTCGGCGGGCGTCGATCAGCTCTGCCGGCGGGTCGAAGGGGCAACCCGGCCGACGCTCCGTCGGCAGTGTCGTGACGGTGTGGAGGGAGTCACTCATGGTCATTCCTCATCTCGCGACATTACGCGTTTGCTACGCATCGGAAGCTACGTTGCGTTCAGTGAGTCGTCAATCGCCCGAAGAGCGAACTACCAGGTCAGCAAAGGCTAATTGATGCAATGACGTTGAACCTGAATGCAACGCGGTGGTGCAATGGATGTCGGTGAAGGCAATATTGACGGCAGGCCGGGAGGACGGTTGGCCCAGCAGGAGCGCCTGCGCATCGCGCCCGGACCTGCCGAGCCGCACTCCTGAGCCGGGATCGCCGGGCGCCTCGACCGGCCACCGGGCGCCGATACCCACGGCGTGCACGGCAGTTGCAGCGCCAGGGCGCACCTGGCCGCGCCGGGCCCGGAGCCATCGCCTCCCGCGCCGCCGGGTCGAGGAGGTACTGCGCGAGGTCGGGCCCGCTGAGATGCCCCCCCCCCGCTGCGGCGGGCTCTCCCTCGCGACGAAGCTACGGATCGTGGGCTGTGCGCGCGCCCCTCGGGGATTCGCACGGGCCCGGCGTGGCACCAGTCCTGCGGGCGGCAGGCTTTGGCACCGAGGTGGTGCACGAATAGCTGGTCTGCACTCCCGACGCGCTGGTACTCCCCCGATCCGCCGACTCCCCACGCGTGGAGAGCCCGACCACCGACGAAGAGTACGCCGCGCTCGATGCCGCGCTCGCCGAGGCATTCGGCGGCGTCTTCGGCCCCTCCGCACCGGGTGCGACTCGACTGCGCCGCACCCAGCAGAGCGGCGGAGCGGTGCGCTTCGGCCGCGACCCGAAAGGCGGCTGCGCCGGTGGGGCGTCCTGCTCCCCTCCGGCCCGAGGACACCGCCGAGCTCTCGGGCGTCGGCACCCGTCCCGCCCACCGTGGCCGCGGCATCGCCATCGCAGTAACCGCCGCACTGACTGACGCGATGTTCGCCCAGGGAGGAGGATCGGTCCGGCTGGAGTACTCCGGAGCGGGATCCCGCCGCGTCTACGAGCGCGTCGGCTACCGGCCGCAAGGCGCCCGCCTCTACCTGTCGCTGTCCCCGGAGCAGTAGCGGCCCTGACGGCACACACCCGCTTGGGGGCAGCCGCCTGCCGCGCCAGGTCCAACCAGCAGGTGCGCTGCGAAAGCGACGGTCACGGCCACTGGTTGAGCGCCGTTACCAGCACCATGGGCTCCGCCGCGCGTCGCCTACTTGATCATGGAAAAGTCGGGATGGCTCAGCCAAGCGGCCAGGAACTCGCGGTCGCCAACGTGGCTGTACCAGCAGCCCCCGCCGTATGTGGCGTAGGGCATCTCCCACACCTGGCCCGGGAGCGCCGACACCAGATGCCGGGCTTCGGCAAGGCGCACTGCCTCCTCCTCGTCGGAGAGCTCGTGGAGGGAGCAGCGGTACCCGAGCATGCCACCGAAGTCGATCAGCGCGTCGAAGCGGTCGGCGAGGAACAGGGCAAGGTGCCCAAGGAGCAGGTGGTTCTCCCGCCCCCTGCAGTAGGCGAGCAGGGCCAGCTCCGCCGCGGGTGGACGGTCGAGCCCCGGGAACCCCATCTCCTGGTAGTCCTCCAGGGACTGCGGTCCAAGATGAAACGGCCCGGGTGATGGATGTGCGAGCCCGCGAAGGCCGATCGCCGAGGGGTTACGGACGTAGAACTCAAGCGATTCGTCGTTCTCGACCCGTACCTCACAGAAACTCTCCAACCACGACAACGCGTCGAGCGCACTTCGCTCCTCTGTCAGCCACAGCCCTGCGACAGGTCCGCCCATGGCATCCTCCTCAGTACGGCCATGCCGCTCAGCGTGACGTTGGGGAGGCGGATTCACCAGCGGTTTTCGGCTCCGAGACGGCCGTGGACGTACAGGTCGAAGCCCCTCGTCGAGCGCTGCCACCAGTGGTGCGGTTGTCCTGACGGCGTCCCACGCGGGCGCGGACCGCCACCCGGCCCGGTGCCCGAACCTGCTGGCCACTCCGGAGGTCACCCTCCAGGTCGGCGCGGGCCACCTTCCCGGCGACGGTCCCGGCCGGCCACGGCGGCCGAGTCGGCCCGCCCGCCTGTGGCCGGCGGGGGTGGACGCGATGCCCTCGTAAGCGGCCTACCGCACCGCGACCACCCCGGGAGATCCCCTTGATCCTGGAGACCCCGGCGAGGCGAGCGAGCTGACGGTCCTCCCAACGAGGTCCGCCCAGCGATACCCCGGACGCAGGAGTGCCTTCTGACCTGGATCGACACAACCCCTCGACACTACCGCTCATGATGCGGACACAGAGCCCATGTAAAACGCACAAGCCAGGAAGGCGGCCCCCGTCCCCGCAGCCACCCGCTCAGGACCGAGCGAAGGGCCGATAAGACTCAGACTTGTTTGACGAGTCCGATGGCCTCGATCTCGATCATCCACGCGGGGTCGGCAAGTGAGGAGACCTCCACGAACGACTCCGCAAGGTGCGGCTTGTCCGGGAAGTGCTCCGCGCGCAGCTTGGCATAGATGTTCTGCTGCCCGATGTCGGTGACGAACACCGTCGCCTTCACCACGTCAGCGAGGCCGGAGCCGGCATTCGTCAGTACCGTGGACAAGTTCGCGAGCGCCTGACGTGCTTGCGCCTCGAAGTCCCCAGCACCAACCGTGGACCCCTCACTGTCGATCGGCGCCTGTCCCGATGTGAAGACCAAGTTCCCGACTCGGATGCCGAGCGAGATACCGGCCGACTCATACCAGTCGGGGTCCGCGGAGACGCGTACACGCTCGGGGGCAGCCTGTGTAACGGACATACTGATGACACTCCCTCAAAAACAGATGCAGGAAGGCCAGGTGGCGCTCGTGCCACCCGACATGCTTCATGCGTCACAGCCACAGGACGTCGACGTTCATTCCCGAAGACCCGTAGAGCCGCTGCGGAACCAGATCGGTGGCGGGTGGCCGTGCGCGTCTTCCTGCCGGCGTTTCCTCTTCCGCTCTCCCGGCACCGGTCCAGCACGGCTCGCCTGGTGCACCGCAACGAGGTCAGTGAGCCGTGGGAGGCGGCGAACTCCAGGGGCGGGCTGCCACATTGCTATTGCTCGCTGATGTGCCGTGGCTGGGAAGAAATCGCGGTGACGATCGTGTTGCCGCTGTGCCAGTCACCATTCACAGGAGCTGCGAGGAGACGTGAGCATGACCGAGATCAGCACTGACGGCGACCTGGTCACGTACATCAATGTCTTCACAGTCGCTCCCGAGAATCAACAACGTCTCATCGAGCTGCTCCAGTACATGGCACGGGAGGTCATGCCGAAGCAGTCCGGCTATGTGCAGGCCAATATTCACCGGGGTCTTGATGGCACTCGAGTGGCCAACTACAACCAGTGGCGCTCGCAGGCGGATCTGGCGGCAGCGCGTGAAGATCCGGACGTGCGGGCGTGCATGGAGCAGGTACTGCGCATCGCCACGCTCGACCTCGTACCGTACGAGGTCGTGTCTGTACACCGGCGCTGAACGTTGTCCTGTAAATGATCTACGGCATGCTGGTTGACCAGCTTTGTTCCCGGTCGCCCGGCGAGGGTGCGGTTGTGCAGGCGGGCGATGCCGAGCATGGCGTGGTCTTCATGCGGGCGAAGGCATGTTCGACGTGGGCGCGGACCTTGCGGTGTGAGCGGTTGTGCTCTTCTTTCCCAGTCCACGGGAGCTCGGCCTGGCCGCGTTCACGGCGGTGCGGGATGGTCGGGCCGGTGCCCCGGTAGCCGCCGTCCGCGATCGCCGTCGTGTGGCCGACGGCGTCCTTGGCGCCGGACATTTCCCATGCCTGGCGGTCGTTGCGGTTCCCCGGGACCGGCCTGCCGACGGCGACGACGAGTACGCAACGACCAGCAACAGTCGGGCCTCCAGCGTCAGGCTCCACGACCGGCCCTTGCGCACCCGGTCCGCACCCTCGCGCGCAGCGGTGGGGGGTGGGGACACGGATACCAATCCAGTCCCGGGCTGGATGCCGGGGACCTTCCCACCCACCCCCCATGGCCGCGAGTCCCTCACGATCTCCGTCCGGCCCATCGCTTCGCACCGTATCCTGAGGCACTGACAACGCTTGCGGTCGGTGAAGGAAGGCCACGAGACCACTCGCGAAGCCAGTGCACCTGCCCGGGACAGCCTTTAGTGCTGTGGCCACAGAGGTTAACCGGGTTGATGAGCGCGGAAGCGTGGCAGCCGTCGGCCGGCTCCGCGTACGAGGGCGCGTCGTCCCGATACTCTGCACGCCGTGATCAACTCACATGCGATCCTTGACGATGCTGATGTTGCGATAGCTGCGGCGCGTGCGGGCGCAGAGGCTGTGCGCGCCAGGTACGGGCAGCGGCTCACCCGCATCGACAAGGGTGCCGGGGACTTCGCTACCGACGCCGATGTGGCAGCCGAGGAGGCGATCCTCGGCGTCATCCGTGCTGCGCGGCCTGAGGATGCGGTGCGTGGCGAGGAGGGCGGGCAGCGGGGTGTGGCTGACGCGGTGCGCCAGTGGCTGGTGGACCCCTTGTGCGGCACGCTCAACTACGCCGTCGGCAACATGCTGGTGGCCGTAAACGTGGCACTGCGCAATGGTCCGGCCGCGGTGGCCGATCCGTTCAGCGGGGAGGTCTTCTTCACTGACGGCGAGACCGCTTGGGCTCGGCGCGACGGGAGCGACACGCGGCTGGCGCCGACGGCTGCCACCCGGTTGGTGGACGTCAACCTGGATCCGCCTTTTCCGAGCGCGCCTGGATTCCGCGCTGTGGACGTGCTCGCGCACCCTGTGTTCGTCGAGCGCTTCCGGCCTCGGGTTGTGTCCACGACGCTGGCGCTGGCCTGGGTCGCGGCCGGCAAGCGCGCCGCATACGTCACCGACGGCGGCGACCTGACCGAGAGCGTGCACTTCGCCGCCGGCATCGCTCTGTGCCAGGCCGCCGGCTGCGTCGTCACCGGAATCGACGGCGCTCCGATCGGGCCGGCAGGCCGTGGGCTCGTAGTGGCCGCGGACGCCGAGACGCACGCGCTGCTGTTGTCGGTGATCCGCGGGCGAGGCTAGCGCTGTGACCTCGTAGATTGCGGCAGGTCTGATCAAACCGCGGCTCCGGGTGGTCGTCTGCCCCCGGCCGATGCCCTTCTCGCTGCGGACGCGGGCGCGTTCGCGCCGCTGGGCGGCCAGGACGTCGGGGTGCCGGGCGTTCTGGTTGCGCCCGCACAGGTAGCGGTGCAACGCGCGGGTCTGGACGGTGTGGTGGGAGTGATTCGAGTTGGCCAAGGGTGAACTGCCGCAGCGGCCGGAAGTGTGCCTCGCTCGGGTTCGCCCAGGACGCGCTCGTCGGAGTGAAGCACAGCTCGGCCGTGTTCTTGGCCGCCCAGCACCGGATCCGCACGTCGCGCGCGGCCCGGTCGGGCCGATGCCCTTGCGGCGCCGGTTGACACCCCACAGGGTGCCGTTGCCTACCGAGGAGCAGCGTGGAAGTAGTTGGTGCCGTGGGTGCGGTAGTAGGTCGCCGGCAGCCGGTCGGGGCGGCCATGCTCGGCACCGCAGGACCCCACGCGGCGGGACACCTCGTCGACCTGCACGAGGGCCTGTGGGTCACGGTCGCCGGGCGCGACGAGATCAACACCACCTGCGCTGTCGCGGGCGGGTGGTCGGCGCTCGCAGGGGCGTCGCCACCCTCCCCCTGCCTGGCTCGCAGCCCGTGAACCGCTGCCCCCGGTCGCACCGGAGTACCGCCTGACGCTGTTCGACAGCAGCACGACCACCGGACAGGTCAGTGATGGGGCATCTGCGCCTTCTGCCGGTCGGTCCGGACAGGTCAGTGATGGGGCATCTGCGCCTTCTGCCGGTCGGTTACGAGTGGTCCGACCGATCACGGTCGTGGCGGTCCGGCATGATGCTCGGGTGAGCATCATCGTCGAGTTTTTCGCGGCTCTGGATGACGCGTCAGCGGCTCTGGTTCTTGAGAACGGGCCGCGACGCTCATTCGAGTCGCTCTCGTTCGGCAACTTCGATCCCGAGGAGGCTGTGGTCGAGTGGGAGTGCCTTCTTGCCGGCGGCAGCTTCGAGGAGCTTGTTGAAGCCGGCGAGCCTCGTATCGTCGCCGACCAGGACGATGATGGGTGCGTCGTCTTCGCGATCTCGCCTCGCCTGTCCGCAGCACTCGCCGAGGCTGAGCGGTCGGAGTTGAAGGACGCCGCTGGCGCTTGGTCCTTGCAGCGCGCGGAGGACGGTGAGGTCATCGGCACGGAGGTCGCCTTCGTGATCCTGGGTGATCTGGCTGCTCTCGTCAGCAGCGCCCGACGCCAGGGCCAAGGTGTCTACTGCTGGGTCGCATAGGGGTCGTGCTCGAGCCAGATCGTGACGGATGCCGCTGTGGCGGTGCCGAGGAGGACGTAGCCGCGCTTGTCGTAGCGATCTCGCGGTTCGTGAGGCGGCGGATGCCCTGCCGCCTCACGTACTCGTGAACAAGACCGTTGCTGTACGCCTTGTCGGCCGCGAGGCCGTCCGGCTTCAGGCGTGGCCTGCCCGCGCCGGACCTCGAACTCGGATCTTCTCCAGCACGGTGATGAGCTGGGCGCAGTCCGGCACGCTGCCCTGGAGTCGCGATGAGGACAGGGGGCGGCACAGGCCGTCCTCGCTCAGGTGGCGAAAGCAGGGGCCTCTCCCCCGGACCGGTCCTAATCACCCGAGAAACCGAAGATTCCCAGGTGAGTGGGGGTGTCATCGGAGCAGAGGACGACGTAATAGCCGGTCCATCGCATCTGGCACTCGCCGAGAAGGCTCCGTTCGTGCTCCTCGTGGCTCGCAGCCTCCTTGGCAGCAGCAACAAGCTTCTTGTACTGCTCGACCGTGGGTCGGTCTGTACCGAAGTGGTGAACCACGCGGCTGAGTGCCAATGGGCGCAGGGTGCCGTAGTCAGCGGCACGGGACCGCATCGGCGGGTCATCCATGGCGACGACTTGGTCGATGTCGAGGATCGTATGGGTGCCCTCGGTCCCCATGAACTCCTCATCCTCGTACAGGTCCTCCAGGCTCCGGTACTGGGAACCGTCCCCGTACTCCTCCTGAAACACCCTGGCCTGCAAAGCCTCCAAGGCCGCCTCGACATCCCCGTCGTACGGAGTGACGTAGTCCCACCCACTGGCACCCATCGAGCAGCCCTCCTTGAAAATCGTGAACGGCCGAAACGGTAGCGGCAGGGACTGACACCGCCCATGGCTCCGCTCCGAGCCCAGGCCGACTTCCCGGATCGAGATGCCCAGCGGACGATCAGCCGAATACGAAGATCGCCCGGACAGGCCCTGGAACAGGCCGGTACGCGTGCGCTGCGTGAGGTTGTCGAGGATCTCGCCCAGCCACGTGCTCTTCCCCTTCTCCGTCAGCTGCCGCTGCCCATGGTCACCATCAGGCTGCCCGCCGCTGTGCCGCACGGGCAGCCTGTGCGGGAACCCAGGACTGGACATCGGTGGGGTGGACATAGAGCACGTGGGGATTGCGACTGTGGGGCCCGTAGCCGCTGGTGGCGTTCACCAGGAGATACGCGCCGGGAGGGACGTGCCAGTTCCAGAACCAGGCGTCCTGCCGCAGACCGGTGTCGCACCAGGTGATCACGGCTTTCGAGCCTCGTCTCGCGCGCTGGTACACCTGTGTCACCTGGAGCAGGTGGCCGTTGCCGGCGGTGCGCTGCTGTTGGAGGCTGTGCCACTGGGCGGCTAAGGCGGCGTTCCGCCGGCGCCGTGAGTACATGCGGAACGCCACGATGGCGCCGATCGTGGCGGCGGCGACGAGCAAGGCTCCGGGACTGGTGTGCATGGCACTCATCTTGCCCATTTCACCAGGGCGGGTGGCGGCCGGCCTTCTTCACGAGTAGCGGTTCCGGCTCCACTTCTGTGTGTCTCCGGCTGGGGCCAGGGGGTCGAACTCACCGGATCGACATCCGACCTGGCGGATGTCGTCAGGGCTGGTGTGATGGGGACACGGCAGGAGTCTGCGGGAGCTGTGGCGGAGCTGCCCTTGCTGCACTCCGGTGTACGCCGAAGCTCACGAGCACGGATCGGGAGCGGTGGTGGAGTTCGGCGAACTCGTGGAAGCGGCTCATGCCGAACCGCGGCTGCGACAGCTCGACGTGTCCCCCAGCCACTGGATGTTCGGCTTCAGGCCCTGCACCATCCCCGTTCCGGAATGCGGTCGCCGTCGCCCCGTCCCATGGCGGCAGCCCGTACCGCGTATTGGAACATCCTCACGCCGGCGTCGTCGGCGGAGCAGCCACGCCTGGGGAGGCCGTCGCCCCAGCGGTGAGCTGCTGCCGGACGCCCCAGGACATGTGGAGCGATCATGCGGGAAGCGGAATGATCGACGCCGGCCCGGGGCGGACGTGGCGGCCCGGCACCGTCGGTCGGCCCCGTGGCGGCTCCCTGCCGAGGGGAGGATCCCCGGCGGTAGAGTTCGGGGATGAACAGACGGGCCCCGACGTTGGAGGATGTCGCGCGGGAGGCGGGGGTGTCCCGTGCGACGGTGTCGCGGGTCGTGAACGGCGTGCGCAACGTCGATCCTGACATCCAGGATCTGGTCCGCCACGCGATCGAGCGCACCGGTTACACGCCCAACCGCGCGGCGAGGTCGCTGGTGACCCGGCGGGCGGAAACCGTGGCCCTGATCGTCTCCGGGGCCGGAGACGCCTTCGCGGCCCGGGTTTTCGCCGACCCGTTCTTCGGGCGTGTGGTGAGCGGCGTCGTGGGGTATCTCCGGGCCCGGGCGATGCACCCGGTGCTGCTGTTCGCCGAATCGGAGGCGGCCAGGAAGCAGGTGGTCGACTACGTGCGGCAGGGCAGCGCCGACGGGGTGCTGGTGGTGTCGATCCTGGCCGACGACCCCCTGCCGGAGATGCTCCTCTCCGCCGGGATACCCACGGTCCTGTTCGCCCGTCCCGGCCGGCCGGCACCGGTCAGTTACGTCGACCTGGACCACTACGCCGGGGGCGGGCTGGCCGGCGCTCATCTGCTGGCCCGCGGTTGCCGGCGCATCGCGGCGATCAGCGCCCCACCGGAGCTCCCGGCCGGCCAGGACCGTCTCGCCGGGTTCCGCGACGCTCTGGCCCGCGCCGGCCGGCACCACCTTCCGGTCGTCGAGGGCACCTTCACCCTCGACAGCGGCGCGGCGGCGATGAGCGCGCTGCTGCGGGAGCACCCCGAAGTGGACGGGGTGTTCGCGGCCAACGACCTGATGGCGCAAGGGGCTTGCCAGGTCCTTCGCGAGCAGGGCAGGCGGGTGCCGGAGGACGTCGCGGTCCTGGGCTTCGACGACTCGAGCATCGCGGTGACGTGCCGGCCGCCCCTGACCACGGTGCGCCAGCCCGTGGAGGAGATGGCCGCGACGATGGCCAGGCTCCTGAACGAGCAGGTCCAGGGTGCGCGTACCGAACCCGGGACCGTGATCTTCGAACCGGAGCTGGTCGTACGGGAGTCCGCCTGAGGCGACCGGCGGCAGGTCGCCGGTCGTCGCCGTCCGTCACTTCCGAGGAGCTTCTGCCGGCGCACGCCGGTGCGCCGGCAGGGGCCTCTCCCGCCCTGCGTGCCGCGGGTCAGGCATGGGCCTGTCGGTGGGCGCGGATGATGTCCGCGTACCGGAGGCCGCTCGACTTGATGGTGCGTGCCTGCGTCGCGTAGTCGACGTGGACGAGGCCGAAGCGCTTGTCGTAGCCGTAGGCCCATTCGAAGTTGTCGAGGAGTGACCAGGCGTAGTAGCCGGCGAGCGGGGCGCCCTTGCGCACCGCGCGGGCGCAGGCGCTCAGGTGCTGTTCCAGGTAGCGGGTCCGCTCCGGGTCGTCGACAGTTCCGTCGGGGCGGACGGTGTCCAAGAAGGCCGAGCCGTTCTCGGTGACGTACAGCCGGGCTACGCCGTAGTCGTCGGTCAGCCGCATCAGGAACGCCTCCAGGCCGTCGGCGTCGATCTGCCAGTCCATACCGGTGCGGGGCACGTCGGGCAGGCGGACCTCGCGGGCGTACGGGACGGGGCCGGCGGGGTCGTCGGCGACCGTGACCGGGAAGTAGTAGTTGAGGCCGTGCCAGTCGAGCGGGACGGCCATGGTCTCCAGGTCGCCCGGGCGCTCCGGCAGGTCGACGCCGTAGAGCTCGCGCATGTCGGCGGGGAAGCCCCGGCCGTAGACCGGATCGAGCCACCAGCGGTTGGTGTGGCCGTCCATGCGGGTGGCCGCCGCGACGTCCTCCGGCCGGGTGGAGGCGGCCGCCACGGTCGAGTGGTTGGTCACGAGCCCTACCCGGGCGCCCGGCGCCGCCGCGCGGATCGCCTGCGCGGCCAGTCCGTGGCCGAGGAGCAGGTGGTACGAAGCGTGTACGGCGGCGGTCAGGTCGGTGAGGCCGGGAGCCATCCGGCCCTCCAGGTGGCCGATCCACCCGGAGCACAGCGGTTCGTTCAACGTGGCCCACCGGGTGACCCGGTCGCCGAGCCGCTCGGCGACGACGGAGGCGTACGCGGCGAGGTGCTCGGCCGTGTCGCGGTCGGTCCAGCCGCCACGGTCCTGGAGGGCCTGCGGGAGGTCCCAGTGGTAGAGGGTGATGTTGGGTGTGATGCCGGCGTCGAGGAGTCCGTCGACGAGCCGGTCGTAGAAGTCGAGGCCGGCCGGGTTGACCGGGCCGTCGCCGGCGGGAAGCACACGGGGCCAGGCGACGGACATGCGGTACGCGTCGGTGCCGAGCCGCCGCATGAGCGAGATGTCCTCGGGCCACCGGTGGTAGTGGTCGCAGGCCTCGTCGCCGTGGTCGTCGTTGTCGACCTTTCCCGGGGTGTGGGAGAAGGTGTCCCAGATCGACGGTGCCCGGCCGTCCTCGGCGACGGCGCCCTCGATCTGGTAGGCGGATGTGGCCGTGCCCCAGACGAAGTCGGGCGGGAAGGCGGCGAGGTCTATGGAATCGGACACAGAGGGCCTCTCTGGGGTGATCGGAGGGGGTGGGGTGAGGAGGAAGGCGATGTCCGGCGGCTACTTGACGGCACCGGCGGTCAGGCCGGTGACGAGGTAGCGCTGGAGCAGCAGGAATCCTGCGACGACGGGCAGGCTCACGACCAGGGAGGCGGCCATGACCTGGTTCCAGTACACGTCGTTCTGGGTGGAGTAGCCCTGGAGGCCGACGGCGAGGGTCCGGGTGGTGTCGTTGGTCATCACGGAGGCGAACAGGACCTCGCCCCAGGCGGTCATGAAGGCGTAGACCGCGACCGCCACGATGCCCGGGATGGCCGCCGGCACGATGACCCGGAAGAGCGCGCCGAGCGGCCCGCAGCCGTCCACCTTGGCCGCCTCGTCCAGGTCCCGGGGCACCGAGTCGAAGTAGCCGATCAGCATCCAGATGGAGAAGGGCAGGGAGAAGGTGAGGTAGGTGAGGATCAGGCCGCCGCGGGAGCCGAAGAGGGCGATGCCGGTGGCGTTGCCGATGTTGACGTAGATGAGGAACAGCGGCAGCAGGAACAGGATGCCGGGGAACATCTGGGTCGAGAGCACCGTGACGGTGAAGACCCGCTTGCCGCGGAAGGAGTAGCGGCTGACCGCGTAGGCCGCGAACACGGCGATCGTGACGGAGCAGACGGTCGCCGCCCCGGCCACGACCAGGGAGTTCATGAAGTAGTCGGCCAGTGGAACGGTTTCCCAGATGTCGAAGTACGGGCGGACGGTGAGGCCGGAGGGGATCCACTGGAAGGCGCCGGACACGTCCTGAAGCGGCTTGAGCGAGCTGGAGACCATTACGTACACCGGCAGCAGCACGAAGGCGGTGAGAAGCGTCAGGAAGATCCGCCGGCTCCACAGGAACGATCGCGGGGCGGCCATTGGGGAGCGGACCGGCCGCCGGGGGTGGCTAGGCATCGGTGGCCTTCCTTCCTCGGGTGGTGAGCAGGAGGTAGGCGCCTGTCACCACGAGCAGGAACAGGAGCAGGAGGACCGACATGGCGGAGCCCGTGCCGAAGTTCCAGGTCTGGAACGAGGACTGGTAGATGTGCAGGGAGATGAGGTCCGCGGACTCGGGTGCCGCCTTGCCGAAGAGGACGAAGGGGGTGTTGAAGTCGTTGAAGGTCCACAGGAACAGCACCAGGACGAGGACCTGGTTGACCGGGCGCAGCGACGGCAGGGTGATGCGGCGGATCTGCTGCCAGATCCCGGCTCCGTCGAGGGCGGCGGCTTCGTAGATCTCCCGGGGGATGTTCTGGAGCCCCGCCATGATGATCAGGAAGGCGAAGGGCCAGCCCTTCCACACGGAGACGACGAGCAGTGTGATGAAGCTGTTGTCGCCGATCAGCCAGAACGGCGGGCTGTCGGTGAGGCCCAGTTGGTCGTGCAGGATGTGGTTGATCAGTCCGTTGTCGCGCTGGAACATGAACGCCCAGGTGATGACGGCGGCGTAGACGGGCAGCGCGTACGGGACGAGGAAGACCGTGCGCAGGAAGCCCCGGCCGCGGAAGCTCTCCTGCATGAAGATGGCGGCGGCCACCCCGAGCAGCCAGCACAGCCCGACCGAGAACAGGGTGAACAGGCAGGTGGTGAGGAACGACTTCAGCAGCGCCTCGCCCACGGGGGCGTCGAAGTCGACCGCGAGGGAGTAGTTGTCGAGCCCGGCCCAGGGAGCGGTGCCCCAGTCGCGGATGTAGAACTGGGTGAGCTCCTTGAAGCTGACGACGATGCCGATCACCATCGGCACCAGGTGGACCAGGAGTTCGAGCAGGAGGGCGGGGAGCAGCAGGAGGTACGGCAGGCCGAGGCGGCGCAGCCGCCCGGAGCGGCGCGTGCGCGGCGCCGCTCCGGGAGAGTTCTTCCGTGCCGTCCGCTCGCCCGTGCTGGAGGCAGCGGTGAGGGTCATCGAGGTGTCCGTGCTCACTTCTTGGGCATCTGATGCTGGGCCTTTTCGAGCTTGGCCCGCACCGACTCGGTGGTCACGGGCCGGCCGGCGGCGGCGTCGGCGAAGAGTTCCTTGACGGCGGTGCCGACGACGGTCTCGAACTGCGACTCCTCGGGGACCTGCGGCAGTGCGGTGGCGCTGCTCGCCAGGGTCTCGCGCAGGACGGCGAGTGCCGGGGTGTTGAAGGCGGGGTCCTGCTGGGCGGTCTTGACCGGCGGGATGGAGCCGTATGCCTTGTTGAGGATGACCTGCTCTTCGTCGCTGGTCATGAACTTGACGAACTTCTTGGCGCCGTCGATGTTCTTGGTGTTCTTGAAGACGGCCATGTTGATGCCGGCGACCATGGAGTTGGTGGCGGCGCCCGTGCCGGGCTTTCCGGACTGGACCGGGGCGGGTGCCACTCCCCACTCGTCCTCGTTCATGCCCTGGGTCTTGAAGGTGGCCGACGCGGTCTGCCACAGGACCATGGCCGTCTTGTCCTTGGCGAAGTCGCTCAGGGACTGGTTCTGGGCGTACTCGGCGTTGCCCGGCGCGATGATCTTGTCCTTGGCCATCAGGTCGACGTACTGCTTGACGGCGGCGACGGCGCCGTCGGAGGTGAAGTCGGCCTTGCCGTCGGGGGTGAAGAAGTCCGCGTTGTGCTGCTTGCCGAGGACGAACACCTGGTGGATGTTGTTGGAGAGGTTGGATCCCTCGGCGCCGAGGCCGTTCTTGCCCTTGGCGGTGAGCTTCTTACCGGCCGCGACGAGCTCGTCCCAGGTGGCCGGCGGCTTCGCTATCCCGGCCTCGGCGAACAGCTTCTTGTTGTAGTAGAGCGCGTAGGCCATGGAGTACAGCGGGACGGCCGCCGGGTCCTGGCCCTGGACACCGGTGGAGCCGAGGGCGGACTCCACGAAGCGGTCCTTGCCGCCGATCGCCTCGAAGTTCTTCGCGTCCCAGGGCAGCAGCGCGCCGCTGGACTGCAGGGAGGCGCTCCAGGTGTTGCCGATGTTGAGGACGTCGGGGCCCTGGCCGGAGGTGGTCGCGGTGAGGATCCGGTTGAGCAGGTCGGACCAGGGCACGACCTCCAGCTTCACCTTGATGCCGGTCTCCTTCTCGAACTTGTCGAGTTCGGGCTGGAGGACCTTCTTGTCCACCTCGATGTTGGCGCCCTGGTTCGAGGCCCAGTACGTGAGCGTTTTCGGCTGTTCGTTGGAGCCCTCGGAGCCGGACGAACCCCCGCCGCAGGCGGCCGCGGTGAGAACGAGCGAGAGGGTGACGGCGCCGACGGCTGCGGTTCTGATTCTGCGCATGACTCCAGGGCCCTTCCGGGGAGGTGGACGGACTTCGCCTGCGGGGAGGGGTGCGACGCGGGCAACGTCCCGCGTTCGGCTCCTGAAGCCCCCCGCTGCTTAATTTAGGATGTGAGTTAAACCTCAAGCGAAGGTCGCGTCAAGGCTTGGGTCACCTGTAAGTTGCTCGGAGGACAACGGAGATGAGGGGGCAGGGTGAAGGTGCGCAGCGGCCGTACTGTGCGTGACCTGCGGCGGGAGAACCGCACCGCGGTACTGCAACGGTTGTATTTCGACGGGCCTTTGAGCCGCTTCTCGCTCGGCCCGGTCACGGGCCTGAGTTCCGGCTCGGTCAGCAACGTGGTGTCCGAGCTTCTCGCCGAGGGCCTGGTCGAGGAGGCCGGCAGCGTCGACTCGGCCGGCGGCCGCCCCCGCACCCTCCTGCGCATCCGCGCGGACAGCGGCTACATGATCGGCGTGGACATCGGTGAGACGCGCGTGCGGATCGAGCTCTTCGACCTGACCCTCACCGAACTCGCACGGGTAGAGAAGTCACTGGAGACCGAGGGCCCGCGCCGGATCGACCGGTACGACGTCGGCGTCGTCGTCGGCCATCTGCGCGAGGGCATCCCCGAGGTGCTGCGCCAGGCCGGTATCCCGGCGGAGCGGCTGCTGGGCGTCGGCATCGGAGTGCCGGGCATCGTCGCCAGGACGCCCGAGGAGGGCGCCGTGGTGCACGGCCAGACCATCGGCTGGGACGCGGTCCCGCTGGAACGGCTCCTGCGCGAGTCGCGGCTCCTGCCCGAGACCGTGCCGTACTACATCGACAACGGCGCCAAGACGCTCGGCCAGGCGGAGATGTGGTTCGGCGCCGGGCGCGGTGCGCAGAGCGCCGTGGTCGTCCTCTTCGGTTCCGGAGTCGGGGCCTGCCTCGTCACGGAAGACATGCGCTCCGGCAGGGCCGTGGAGTGGGGACACCTGACCGTACGGGTGCGCGGCCGCCACTGCCGCTGCGGCGCCCAGGGCTGCCTGGAGGCGTACGCGGGAGCCGAAGCCCTCCTGGAACGCTGGTCCGAGGCGGGCGGGCGGCCCCCCGTCGGCGCGGACGAGGAGACCGCGCTGACCGCGATGCTCGACGCCGCCTACCCCGCCCCGGGCGCCGACGGAACGACGGCACCGGCCGACGCGACCGCTCTGGCCGTGCTGGAGGAGACCGCCGAGTACCTCGGTGCCGGTTTCTCCGACCTGATCAACCTCTTCCAGCCCGAACGCATCCTCGTCGGCGGCTGGGCGGGGCTCCAGCTCGGCCGGCGCTTCCTCGACTCCGTGCGGACCCACGCCACCTCGTACTCGCTGAAGTACCCGGCCGCGCGCGTGGAGATCGATCTGGGCACCCTCGGACCGGACGCCGTCACGGTCGGAGCCGCGATCCTGCCGCTGGCCGACTTCTTCGCCCGCGGCGGCCACCGCGCCGAGGCGGATCCCGAGGAGCAGAGCCCCGCCTGGCAGACGGCTCTGCGGGAGCGGGCGGCGCAGTGAGGAGCCTCAGCCGGTGACCTCCCGCCGCTCGACCGTCACCGTCCCTTCCCACCGCAGGTCCCCCGCCGACCTTCCCACCATGAGCCGGTACGGCCCCGGCTCCGTGGACCAGGCCCGCTCCTCCTCCGACCAGTGACGCAGGGCACGGGCGGGCACCTCCACCTCGGCGGTCACCGCCCGGCCCGCCCCCGCCCGGACCGCCGCCCAGCCGGCGAACCAGCGCACGGGCCGCTCCACGGCCGACCCCGGCCGGGCCACGTAGACCTGAACGACCTCCCGTCCGGCGCGGGCGCCCGTGTTGCGGAGCCGTACCCGAACGCTGAGGGCATCACCTGCCGCGACCTTCGTCGGCGTGTCGACGGTCTCGTACTCCCAGGTGGTGTATCCGAGTCCGTGGCCGAACCAGAAGGCCGGCGCACGGCCGGCCCGCAGCCAGGCCCGATGGCCGATGTGGAGGCCGTCCGTGTAGTCGAGCCGGCCCCCGACCGGCCGCGTGCGCGTCACGGGTGCGTCCATGAGGGACGCGCCCCAGGTCGTGGGGAGCCGGCCGCCCGGTTCCGCGAGGCCGAACAGGACGTCGGCGACCCCCGCACCGGCCTCCTGCCCCGGGAACCAGGCGAGCAGCAGCGCGCCCACCTCCTCCCTCCACGGCATCTCGACCGGGCCGCCGCTGTTGACGACCACGACCGTGCGCGGGTTGACGGCGGCCACCGCTCGTACGAGAGCGTCCTGGTGCCCGCCCAGGGACAGGCCGGCCCGGTCGTACCCCTCGGTCTCGTCGTGCTCGGTGGTACCGACGACCACGATCGCGACGTCGGCGTCCCGGGCCGCCCCCACGACGGCCGCCAGCGCGCTCGCCGCGTCGGAGTCCGGCGGCGCCGCGCTGACGATGGTGGCGCGTCCGCAGCCGGGGACCAGCTCGCGCCGCGCCACCACGTGCACCGGCCGCTTCGAGGCCAGCACCACCCGGGCCGTGTGCACGGGCGGATTGACATGGACGACCGCCGGGTCGTCCGTCTCACAGGGGAACGTGCCGTCCAGGACCGTGCGTCCGTCGACGGTGAGCGTCATCCGGCCGAAGCCCCCGACACCGAACGACCACTCCCCCGCCCGCTGCGGCCGCAGGCGCGCGCTGATCTCCACCGTGCGGGCGTCCGGGGGCAGGTCCGGCTCGAGCTGGCGGCCCGAGAAGCGGTGCTCCGCGTACAACTCCCGCCCGTCGTCGTCCAGCACGCGCAGCAGCACACCGGGAGCACCCGACCTCGGGTTGGCGCACCGGTCGGTGTCGAGCGGGGCGGGAGGGGCCCCCAGGGACGGGCCGGGCGCGTGCACCACTCGGACCCGTCCGCGCAGCCGGGCGCGGATGCCGGCGAGTGGGGTGACCACGTCGTTGGGGAACACACCCGCGCTGCCACCGCCCTGTGTACGCGGTGCCGCGGCATGCGCACCGATGACGGCGACGGTGGCGAGCTTCGCCGGATCGAGGGGAAGCACCCCGCTGTTGCTCAGCAGGACGGTTCCGGCCGCGGCCGCCCGACGCAGAAGGGCACGGGTCCCGTGCGAGCCCCGCACCGGCATGCGGTGCCGGTGGTGCGGCGCGAAGGCGCCCACCCGGTCGGCGAGCCGGAGCAGTCGCCTCACCTTGTCGTCGACGGCTTCCTCCGGTACCAGGCCGTCCTTCACCGCCCGGACCAGTGAAGCGCCCCAGGGGCTCTGCGGGCCCGGCATCGCCAGGTCGAGTGCGGCGCGAGCCGGTTCCTCGGTCGACCGCAGCGCGGCCCAGTCGGACACGACGACGCCGTCGAACCCCCACTCCCCCTTGAGGGGCTCGCCCAGGAGTGGACTGGCCGTCATCGTGGCGCCGTTGACGGCGTTGTAACCCGCCATGACGAGCCACACTCCCGCCTCGACGGCCGCCTCGAACGGCGCGAGGTAGACCTCCCGCAGGGTGCGTTCGGACGCCCGTACGTCGACGGTGAGCCGGTCGGTCTCGGAGTCGTTGGCGACGTAGTGCTTGGCCGTGGCCGCCACGCCGTGGGCCTGGATGCCCCGGATCAGCGCGGCCCCGGTGCGGCCCGCCAGTTCCGGGTCCTCCGAGAAGCACTCGAAGTGCCGGCCCCCCAGCGGGGTCCGGTGGAGGTTGAGCGTCGGGGCCAGCACCACGTCGACACCCTTGCGGACGGCCTCCGCGGCCAGCAGTCCACCGAGTTCCTCCACCAGTGCCTCGTCCCACAGAGCTCCCAGGGCCGAGGCGGAGGGGAGCAGGGCGGAGGGGCACCGCTCGTCCCACGCCTCACCACGGACACCGGCCGGTCCGTCCGACATCACCATCTCCCGCAGCCCGATGTCGGCCTGCCCGGCCGTGCGCCACGTCGTCGCGCCGGTGAGCAGACGCACCTTCTGCTCAAGGGTCAGCTTGCCCACGAGCCGGTCGAGCGTCCTGTCGTCCTTCATTCCCGCCCCTCTTTTCGCGGCTGCTCCGTCATGCCCCTGCCCGGCGGTCACCGGGCAGGGCAGAGGCCCGGCCGCCCTCGCGCGAGCGGGAACGGCCGGGCCCCGGTGAATCCGGTCGGTCAGGGCAGTCGGTAGTCCGCGTTCAGGACCGCGGCCCGCTGCGGGTGGTACAGGTCGTAGCCGCGCGCGTCGCACTGGAAGCCGCCCACGATGCAGCCGTCGACCAGCGCCTTGAGGGTGCGCTCCTCCCACGCGTTGAAGAAGTCGTAGTGGAAGGAGTAGCCGCGTCCGCTGGCCAGCCGGACCTGGCTCATGTCGCCGTTGACCGGGAAGGCCATTTTGAACTCGATCATCGGCACGGCCACCGGGTGGGAGGCCGGGCACATGTTGTCGTTGGTGCCGGGCTTGACGACCGGGTAGGCCATGTGGCTCTTGTGGTCGGGGGTGTCGAGGTACTTCCCGTCCCAGCAACTGGGGGCCTACATCCGGAGGTTCAGCTGTACGTCGGGCCGGCTCGGACAGCTCGCCGGGATGTCGACGTTGAAGAAGCTGTCACCGCATTCCCAGCCCTCGACGAAGCCGCGGTGGCGGCGGAAGTCGTCGGCGCTCTGCATCGGGTCACCCACGACGAACCGCAGCCCCTTGGGGAACGGCCGCACGCTGGTGTAGTCGGTGACACCGGCCTTGTAGTAGATGACCTGCGGGCCCACCGGGAGGATCTTCTTGTCCCCGTTGTACAGGGACGGCATCCAGTACGCGGACGCGTCGGCGGGCGCCAGGCAGGTCGTCCTGCCTCCGTAGAGGCTCGCGGTCGTGCTGGCGGCGTTCGTCGTCGTGTTGCCCATGAAGGTGTGGTCATGGGACGTGCCCGGCTGCCCCGGGTACACGATCGGGTCGTCCGGCGCGGTGTGCGTGACGGAGCAGTTGGCCTGGAACTCCTTGTGGTACCGCGGCGGCGGAGTGTGCGTGGACGGTGTGACGCCGGTGACCTGGGGGACGGCCGGTATGTAGCCGTCACCGTCGGGGTCGTCGCCGGACGCCAGGGTCGACACGGCCGTCGTGTGCCCGGCGTGGCTGCCGGCCGGGGCGGGACTTCCCGGATCGGCCGCGGTGGCGACCGTGCCGATACCGAGGACCGTTGCGACGAGGGCGCTGCCGAGCAGGAGCGCGGGGAGTCGTTTCGAACGCCATCTCATGGAGGGCCTCCAGCCCTTGGGGTGGGGGGGGATGGTGACCCGGCAGGGGGCTGAGCGCTGCCCCCTGCCGGGGGCATGGCGTGGTGCGTCAGCTGTAGACGCCGAACTCGTGGAGCGAGTAGCCCCAGCCCGTGCCGCGCGCCGTCAGGTGGAGACGGACGTGCCGCGCGGTCGCCGCGGCGTCGATGGTGTCGATGTCGCCGTTGCCGGTCGTCGTGGTGTGGACCGTGCGCCAGGTGCTTCCGTCGTCGGACACCTGGACCTCGTAGGACTTCGCGTAGGCCGGGTCCCACACCAGCTGGAGCCTGCGGATGGCGGTGGGGGCGCCGAGGTCGACGCGGATCCACTGCGGGTCGCTCCAGTCGCTGGCCCAGCGCGTGGCCGGGTTGCCGTCCGTCGCCTTGCCCGGCTCGCAGGGGCAGTCACCGTATGACTGCTGGAAGGAGGAGGCGGTGGTCGGCTTGTTCAGCGCCACGTTGGTCCCGGAGACCGGCGGGGCGACGACCTTGACCGACTTGGTCTCGATGCCGGCGTTCCCGCGGCCGTCCTCGGCCTGGATGTACACCTTCCAGACGCCCAGCTTCTCGGGCGCGGTGACGGCGAAGGTGCCGTTGCCGGTGGAGCGCCACCGGGCCTCGACGAGCCGCTTGTCGCCGCTCGCGTAGTTGCCGCTGAGGAAGATCTTGTACGTGACCGGGTCGCCGTCCGGATCGCGCACGTCGGCGCGCACGCTGAACTCACCGCCCGCCGGGGCCGAGGCGGCGGGACTGACGGCCATGTTCGTGATGACCGGAGGCGTGTTGTCGCCGCTGGTCGACCCGGTGTAGGCCTTCTTCACCGCGTAGTACGACAGCCTCTTCAGACCGTCGGGGAGCAGGTTGAACCAGACGCCGCCGAAGTCGTGCTCGAGGCCGTAGTGGAAGAGGGTGGCGCCGAGCGCGACGCCCCGGTGGCCGGTGGTGCAGTTCCACGCCTGGGTGTAGCCGTCCGCCTTCTGTACGTCGGTGGGCTCGTCGGGGACCCCGTTGGCGTCGTCCGGCACCTCCCACTCACCGGCGGGCCCGCCCTCGGTGATGATGTAGGGCTTGGTGTAGCCGCCCGCCTCCCAGTCCTCCTGCACGTTGCAGATGTCGCCGTAGGAGTTCATCGAGTACAGGTCGAGGTCGGGTGCGTTGCGCTTGTAGTAGGGCCAGGCACCGGTCCAGGCGTCGGTCGAGGTGACCGGGTGGTCCGGGTCGATCGAGTGGATCTTCTTGGCGACGTCGTTGACGAAGGAGGTGTAGGCGTTGCGTTGTGTCTCCAGCTCGGTGCCGCTGTAGCAGTTCTGGAGGCCGAGCACGGATTCGTTGCCGACGTTCCACATCAGGGTGCCGGGGTGGGACTTGTACGCCTCGACCCACTTGGCGAACTCGGCCAGCATGGTGTTCTTGTACGTCGTGTCGGTCACGTAGTTCACGCAGCCGCCGCTGCCGGGGCCGCCGCCCGGCTGGAGCCAGAAACCGTTGATCACGCGGACGCCGTGGGCAGCCGCCGTGTCGAGCAGGGGCTTGGTGGAGCCGTCCGTACCCCAGGTGCGGATGGTGTTGACGCCCATCGACTTCACATCGGGCATGTACTTCGGAGCGTCCGCAGCGGACGGGCCCCAGGTCAGACCCTTGACCGTATACGGCTGACCACCAGCGGTCAGCTGCCAGTTCCCCTGAGAGCCGGTGACCCGCACCGCTCCTGACGTGACGGGCGGAGGGGTTCCGTCGGTGTTCCCGTAGACCTGGAACTCCCACAGGGAGTAGCCGTAGCCGCTGGACCGTTCGGTCCCCAGCATCCGGACGTAGCGGCCGGAGCCGGAGACGGCGAGGTCGTCGGTGCCTCCGTCACCGCCGGTCACGGTCTTCAGCGTCCGCCAGTCGGTGCCGTTGTCGGACGCCTGGATCTGATAGCTCCTGCCGTAGGCGCCCTCCCACGTCAGGACGGCACGGCTCAGGTTCGACCGCTGCCCGAGGTCGACCTGCACCCACTGCGGGTCGCTCCACTGGCTGGCCCAGCGGGTGCCGGTGAGGTTGCCGTCGAAGGCGGCCGACGCGGCGAATCCGTCTCCCTCCTGGGACGAGGCGGTGGCGGGCTTGCCCTGCGACAGCAGGGTGTCCGCCGCCTGTGCGGGCGGGGCGACGAGGGTGAGCGTCGACGCCAGCAGCGCGCCGAGGGCCAGCAGCGGGACGCCGACGCGGCGGCGGGCCGGGGCAGGTGGTGAGGGGGCTCTGAACACATCTTCTCCTGGCGGGTTGGAGTGCCGGGCGGGGCGGGGGTGCTCTCCAGGGGATCCCCGGCGCCCGGCGGCGCATGGTCGCGACAGCGCTCCCGGATCGGGACGGCACGACCGGGTTCAGGCGGTGCGCGGTGTGAACCGTGCGGGTTCAGGCACCGGGTGGTGGCCCCTCCGGGCCGGGTCGCGGGGATGTCACCCGGACCGGAGGGGAATCGCTGCCGGTCCGCGCCGGATCGTCCGGCGGCCGGCGGACCGGGTGTCAGGGGAAGGACACGACGGTGGACGGCACGGTCGAGGTGCCGGCGGGGACGGTGGACGCTCCGGTCTCGTTGATGACGTGGTTGTAGTGGCCCATACCACCGAGGGACACCACCAGCAGGCTGTGGAACTTCACCCCTGGCTTGACCGGGGTCTTGAAGCCGTGGTCCTGGCGGATGCTCGGGTCGACGTTGTAGTTGCAGTAGCTGCCCAGGCCCCATGCCTCGTGGGTGTCCACCGAGTCGTCCACCCGGTAGGCGGCATACCCCTTCGTGGTGCCGTTCTGGATGGCGGCCTGGTTGGGCGCGTCGTACGCCTTCTCGTTCTGGTAGAAGATCGTGCGGCCCCGCTCGCCGTACCACTCGACGTCGTACTTGTTGAAGTGCTCGACGAACAGGCCGGTGGCCAACACGTCGTCACCGTTGACCCGCACGCCGTAGTCGGCCCGGTTGGTCTCCCAGCCCACACCCTCACCGTGGTCGGCGCGCCAGACCCAGGTGTGGTCGATGATCACGTCGTCGCTGTTGACCACCATGCTGGTGGTGGCCTTGCCCGCGCCGGCGCCACCGATCCGGATGTAGACGTCCTGCACCGTGGTGGGGTTGGCGGCGTGGTCGGCGGCGGCGCCCTGCGGGCCGATCTCCAGCAGGGTCGGGGAGTTGACCGGTCCGGCGTCGATCAGGAAGCCGGCGAGCTTGACGCCGTCCACGTCGGCGACCTTCATCGCCGTCACCCCGTTGTCGGGAATGATCGTGGCGAGGCCGAGGCCCAGCACGATGGTGTTCGCCCGGTTGACGTTGATGGTCCGGTCGACGTGGTAAACGCCCGGGGTGAACAGCAGGTGCAGGCCCTGCTCCAGGGCGGCGTTCATGGTGGCGGCGGTCGTTCCCGGCTTGACCACGTAGAACCGGCTCAGCGGAATCGACTCACCCTGCGGAGTGCCACTCGCCCAGGTCGTGCCGCGCGCGTCGGTGCGCTTGGCGGGCGCGAAGACCTTGTACTCGTTGCCGTCCAGGTAGAGGAACGGCTTCTCACGGGAGATCGGGGTGGTGTTCAAGGTGGTGTAGCGGGGCTCGGGGAAGCTGGTCGCGGGGGCGCCCTCGACGCCGGAGAAGACCTGGTTCCACACGGAGTTGGACCAGCCGCCGATCGCGCTGTCACGGGTGTACCACTGCTGCTGCGAGTAGTTGCCGATCTGCCCGTCGACCTTGGTGTCGGCGATGTAGCCACCGCTGGCCCAGCCGTAACCGTTCGGCGCGAGGTTGAGGCCGCCCTTGACGTGCATACGACGGAACGACGCCGCCTGGGAGACCGCCCAGCGGTTGGTCCCGCTCACCGGGTTCAGCGCCAGGTTCTCCGCGGCCCGCCAGAAGTTCTGCGTGGCGTTGCCGTTGAACCAGCCCGCGTCGACCGTCACGTCACCGTTGATGGTCGTGTCGTCGGGCCGCAGCCCGAGGCCCGCGATCTGGGTGTAGAAACCGATCTGGGCGTTGAGGCCGTTGTACGTGCCCGGCTTGAAGAAGAAGGCGTGCCGGCCACTGCCGAACTGCGCCGACTCCTGCTGCTTGAACACCTCGTCCAGCTTGGCCTGGATACCGGGCGTGGACGGGTCGAAGACGTGCACGTTCGGGCCCAGGTCCCCGCCGCCCGGCAGGGTCGGGCCGCCGTCGCCGCCCGTGGAGCCGTACACCTTGAACTCCCAGAGCGAATAGCCGTATCCGGTGGCGCGGGCGGTGCCGAGCATCCGGACGTAGCGGGCCGTCCCGGAGACGTTCAGCGTCTCGGTGCCGCCGGTGCCGGAGGTGGTGGAGTAGGCCGTCGTCCAGTCCGTTCCGTTCTGGGACGTCTCGACGCGGTACGCCTTGGCGTACGCGGCCTCCCAGCGCAGCTCGACCTGGCTGATCGTGGCCGTCGCACCGAGGTCGACACGGATCCACTGCGGGTCGGAGAAGGCGCTCGACCACCGCGTGCCGGTGTCACCGTCAACCGCCGCGCTCGCCGGAGTGCCGGAGTTCTCCTGGCTCGACGCCGTGACGGGCTTGCCCTGGGACAGCAACACGGGCGCGGCCTCGGCCTCCTGGGCGGGAGCGAAGGCGAGCAGAGCGGCGGCGAGAGCGGTGACCACCACGCCGACGACACCTCGGCGGGCGGATCTGCGTGGTGCCGGTGGCGCCACGGACGGTATGCCAACTGTGGGCATGTGGGGGCTCCTTGGTAACGAGAACGACACGGGAGAGCGCTCTCCGGAACCTTGCCCGTAACGACACGGACGGTCAAGGGCTCTGACACTACTTATCTTTTGGCTTTCATTAAGCAGCAGTTGACGGCCTCGACAACTCGGCTCATCGCCGGGATCGACGACGGCCGTCGCTTCCCCGGCCTCCGGAAGCGCCGTCGTGCCGCGGGGGTGTCGCTCTCAGGGTGCGGCAGGTGCCGATACGTGCGAAGCGGGTGCCTTGAGCTCGATTTCCACGAAGGCCAGCGGCGAGTCACCGGCGTTGACGACCTCGTGCTCGGCGCCGGCGGGCCGTACGTAGGACTCGCCCGCCCTCAGTTCTGCTGCGGTTTCGGTTCCGCCGGGTGTGAGGATCTTGATCGAACCGTCGGTGAGCGGCACCACGACGTAGTCGTGTTCGTGCACGTGCGGGCCCGTGCTGGTTCCGGGCTCGAAGTCCCAGCGTGTGACGCGTACGCATGCGTCGTCGTGCTGCACCGTGGCCCTGGCCCTGGTCGTCATCACGATTCCTTCCTGTTGGTGTGCCGTGTCACTGGTCAGGAGCGAAGGGACCTGCCGACTCGTGGGGCGCCGGGGAGTGCCTGACGGCCGCCTGGTGGACAGGCTGGTCCGGATGATCACGGCGACCGGCGGGGGCGGCGGTGGCCGGGTCGGCGTGCCGGCCGGCGTGCTGCCCGGTCGCGGACCGCTGGAGGAGGAGTTGGGTGACCAGGGCGAGGGGAGGCCAGTCCAGGCGGCCGTGCCGGGCGACGGCGTAGGCGCGCAATTGGACGTCGGGGGCGGTGAGCGGGACGAGCCGCACGGCCGGGAACGTAACGGTCCCGAGAGGAAGCAGGCCGACGCCCAGCCCTGCGGTGATCATGCCCTGCACGAGGTCGAGACTGTCGGCCTGATGGGTGATGCGCGGGGTGAATCCCGCCATGGAGGCAAGGGTGCGGATGACGGTCTCGTCCGCGGTGTTGCGGGAGTTGACGATCCAGTCGTACCGGGCGCACTGGGCGAAGACCTCCAGGGTCGTCCCCTCCCGGACCTCGGCCTCCATCGGGACGCCCAGGCCCCAGCGCGCGGTCCACAGGGCCGTGGCGCGCACCGCGGGGTCCGCGGTCGCGGGCGCCAGGTTGTAGTCGTACGTCAAAGCCAGGTCCGCCCTGTCCTCGGCCAGGAGCTGGAGCGCCTCGGCGGGTTCGTGCTCGCGGATCAGGACATGGAGGCGGGGGTGGCTGCCGGACAGGGTGGTGATGACGGGCAGCAGGTGGGTGCGGATGGCGGTGGCGAAGCCCGCGACGCGCAGCGTGCCGTTGGGCTCGCTCTCCGGGGCGAGATCATGGCGCGCCGCCTCGACGGCGGCGAGGATCGTCACCCCGTGCTCCGCGAGCCTGCGGCCCGCGGGGGTCAGCCGGACCCGGCGTCCGTGGGGCTCGGTCAGTGCGGTGCCCATCTCGTCCGCCAGGGCGGCGACCTGCTGCGAGACCGTCGAGGTGGTCGTGCCCAGCACGTCGGCCACCGCGCGCATGGACCCCAGCCGGGACAGTTCCACCAGCATCCGTAGTCGCCGTGTCTCCATTCCCCCATTGTCCAGGATTCCCGAACGGAACGTTAAGGATCAACACGTGGACGTGAACGATGCGGGTGTCCTGTACTGAGGCCATGACGCCCCTCGATCTCCGCCCACGTCTCCGCGCCGGTCGGCCCGGCCTGCCCGGCTCCGCCACCGGAGCCCTCATGGCCGTCTGCTCCATGTCCACGATCCAGCTCGGGCTGGCGCTCTCGGTGCCCCTGCTCGACCGGCTCGGCGCGCTGGGCACGACAGGCTTGCGGCTGGCATGGGCAGGGGTGCTCCTGCTGGCCCTCGTCCGGCCCCGCCTCAGGGACCACACGGGCCGGGACCTTCTGGCGTGCGCCGTCCTGGGCGCGGTCAGCGCGGGCATGATGCTGTTCTTCATGCTCGCCGTGACCCGGCTGCCACTCGGCACCGCCAGTGCGCTGGAGTTCCTCGGGCCACTCGCCGTGTCCCTCTACGGGCCGGGCCGCGGTCGTAAACGCTGGACGGCCATGGCCGCCCTCGGCGTCCTGGCACTCACCGAACCCTGGCACGGCGGCATCGACCCGGCCGGCGCGGGCTTCGCCCTGGCCGCCGCGGCCTGCTGGGCCGCCTACATCCTGTTGACCCAGCACGTGGGCGACTCGGTGACCGGCCTCAGCGGACTGGCGATCTCCATGCCCGTCGCCGGTCTCATCGGCCTCCTCGTCGCAGCCCCCTCCGACCTCCAGCACGTCACATGGACCCTGCTCGGAGCCATGCTGGGGCTCGCCGCCCTGAGCGCCGTACTGCCCTTCATCCTGGAATTCCTTGCCCTGCGCCGCCTGACCACCTCCGCCTTCGGCACCCTGATGAGCCTGGAACCGGCCGTCGCGCTCTTCGCCGGCCTGCTGGTCCTCGGCCAGATACCCGGCCTCGCCCCCGCGGCAGGCGTCGCCTTCGTCGTGATCGCCGGAATCGGAGCCACCCGCGCCGGCGCCCGCCCCACGCCGGCGACCGCCGGCCCTCAGCACGACACGCCCGATGCGGAACCCGCTCCAACAGCGTCGTGAACGGCCCGTGTCCCCGTCGCCGTACAGGACGCACCGCGTGCGGTCGACGAGACCGGCCGCACGGCGCGGTTCTGCCGGGCCGATGACGCGTGCGGTCGTGCCGGGACCGGGGCGTCAGGCCCGCAGCCAGACCGCCGTGTCCCGCGGCAGCCGGCCCTCCCCGTCGAGCGGGCCGCTGGCCAGGAGCAGTTCCCGGTGCGCCGGGAGGTCGGCAGGACCGTCCGCCAGGTTCACCACGCAGATCAGGCCGTGCGTCCGAGCGAAGGCGAGGACTCCGTCCGCCGCGGGCAGCCAGGTCATCGGACCGTCGCCGAAGCCCGGCTCGGAACGGCGCACGAGCAGTGCCTCGCGGTAGAGCCGGAGCATCGACCGCGGGTTGGCGCTCTGACGGTCGACGGCGTAGCGGGCCCAGTCGTCGGGCTGCGGCAGCCACGGTTTGTCTCCGGTGCCGAAGCCGCACCACGGCTCCTCGGCTTCCCAGGGCAGGGGGCCCGGCAGCCGTCACGCCCCGGGTCGGTGCCTTCGGATCGGAAGTGCATGGGGTCCCGGATCCGGTCGAGCGGGATGTCCGCTTCCGGCAGGCCCAGCTCCTCCCCCTGGTACAGGTAGACCGATCCGGGAAGCGCCAGGGTGAGCAGGGCCGCGGCGCGCGCCCGGCGGGTCCCGAGGGCCAGATCGGTCGGCGTGCCGAAGGCCTTGGTGGCGAAGTCGAATCCCGTGTCCGCACGGCCGTACCGGGTGACGGTCCGCGTCACGTCGTGGTTGCACAAGACCCATGTGGCGGGAGCCTTGACGGGGGCGTGCTCGGCGAGCGTGTCGTCGATGGTGCGGCGCAGCCGTCCGGCGTCCCAGGGGCAGGTGAGGAAGGTGAAGTTGAAGGCGGTGTGGAGCTCGTCGGGACGCAGGTAGCGGGCGAAGCGCTCGGCGTCGGGCAGCCAGACCTCGCCGACGAAGACGCGACCGTACTCGTCGGCGATCGCGCGCCAGGAGCGGTAGATGTCGTGGAGTTCGTCCAGGTCGATGTACGGGTGGGGGTCGACGCCCTCGACGAAGTCGCGGAGCTCGGGGTCCTTCACGAGCAGGGCGGCGGAGTCGATCCGCACGCCCGCCACGCCACGCTCGAACCAGAAGCGGAGTACCTCCTCGTGCTCGCGGCGGACGTCGGGGTGGGCCCAGTTGAGGTCGGGCTGTTCGGGGGTGAAGAGGTTGGAGGTACCACTCACCGTCGGGGACCCGGGTCCAGGTGGTGCCGGAGAACTGCGACGGCCAGTCGTTCGGGGGGAGTTCACCGGCCTCCCCGCGGCCGGGCCGGAAGTGGAAGCGCGCGCGCTCCGGGCTGCCGGGCCCGGCCTCCAGCGCGGCGCGGAACCACGCGTGCTGGTCGGAGACGTGGTTGGGGACGCGCCCCGTATTTCAGCGTCTCGCATGGCTTCGGAGTCACCGACGGATGCGCGCGTGAGTGGGCCCCATGAAGCCTCCCGCCCACGGCCGGTTCCAGACAGATCACCGCAAAGGCAGCCACAGGGCGACGCAATGGATGTCCCGAACCCGTGGGGACGCAACGGTGGGCGCCGCCGGTGGTCGGCCCGGTCAGCGCGCGTCTCCTGTCGTCGACGACGTGATGATGTCCCCGTGCGCGAAGTCGCCCGGTGGAATGCCCGGGTGGTGACTCTCGGGACGTGAGTGGGGGGCAGTGACGCCCAGGGCGAGCCGGGAGACGATGCGGTAGCGGTCGCCCCGGTAGACCGAATGGACGTACTCGACCGGGTGGCCGGCGGTGTCGGTGGTCAGGCGCTCGATGAGCAGGGCGGGTGAGAGAACCGGAACGTCGAGCACACCGGCTTCGGCCTCGTTGACGACGGTCGGCTCGATGGACTGCACCGCCTGGTCGACGTGGACCTGGTGGTGCTCGCGCAGATGGTCGTACAGGTCTCCTGCCTCCAGCTCCTGCGGACTGAGCGAGGGGACCAGGTCGGCGGGGATGTGCAGGTGCTCTATCGCGATCGGTGTTCCGTCGACCAGTCGCAGCCGGGCGATGTAGACCACCTCGGCGGCCGGGGAGATGCGCAGCTTGCGGCCGATGCGGGCGCCCGCACGGATGGTGTCCAGCCTCAGCAGCCTGCTGGACCAGGTGCCCCCGGCCCTCGGTACGGCGAAGGCGGCGTCGTCGGAGACGAGTTCCTGAGTGATCTTGGCGGGGGCGACGAACATGCCGCGACCGTGTTCGCGTACGAGCTGCCCGGTGGCGACGAGTTCGTCGACCGCGGCGCGCAGGGTCGGGCGGGAGACGCCCAGTTCGGCGCTGAGCGTGCGTTCCGAAGGGATGGCGTCGCCGGGGCGGCGTACCTCGATGAGGCCGAGGAGGAACTCCCGGACCCGCTCCCGCTTGAGTACGGCACCTGAGGAGTTGCTCTCCATGAATCCGACCTCTCTGCCTCGCCGCCCACAACTGGTCCAGTGGTAAACGGCAGTTTAGGCGCTCACCGCCTCCCGACCTACCGGAAAAGCCTTATTTCCCGGGGGGTTGACGGCCACATTGGTCTATGCCACCTTCGAGCCACATCGTTGCCCAGTTGACCAACTGGTCAACTCTCCCTTGAGGTGAATCCAGTGAAGATCCGCTTCATCCCCACAGCCGCGGCACTCGCGGCCGCTTGTGCCCTCACCGCCTGCAGTACCTCCTCGTCCGGCTCCGACCGGGCCGCCGACCGCGCCACACTGACCGTATGGATCATGAAGGACAGCGTCACCGACGCGTACCTCCAGCGATTCCAGAAGGACTTCGAGCGGCAGCACGAGGACACCGTCCTGGACATCCAGATACAGGAATGGGACGGCATCGGCGAGAAGATCACCGCCGCGCTCGCGAGCACGGACTCCCCCGACGTGATCGAGGTGGGGAACACCCAGGTCGCGCAGTACGCGCAGAGCGGCGGCGTCCTCGACCTGAGTGACAAGGTCGGGGACCTGAGGGGCGGAGACTGGCTCCCCGGCCTCGCCGAGCCGGGGAAGATCGACGGCAAGCAGTACGGCGTCCCCTGGTACGCGGCCAACCGCGTCGTGATCTACAACAAGGATCTCTTCACCAAGGCCGGGATCACCTCCCCGCCCAGGACCCGTGACGAGTGGCTGCGGATCACCGAAAAGCTGAACCGGGGCAAGACGCAGGGCATCTACCTGCCCGGTCAGAACTGGTACACCCTCGCCGGCTTCATCTGGGAGGAGGGAGGAGAACTCGCCGAGGAGAACGGTGACCGGTGGAGGGGCTCGCTCGACAGCCCGGAAGCTCTCCGGGGCATGGATTTCTACAAGCGGCTCCAGGCGCTGGGCAAGGGCCCCAAGGATTCCGACGAGGCCAGACCGCCGCAGGCGGACGTATTCGCCAAGGGGGACGTCGCCCAGATCATCGCCGTTCCCGGCGGCGCCAGGATCGTGGAACAGGCCAACCCGGCCCTCGCGGGCAAGCTCGGCTTCTTCCCGATCCCCGGCGGCACGGCGGGCAGACCCGGAGCCACCTTCACCGGCGGTTCGGATCTGATCATCCCCGCCGCCTCCGCCCGCCCGGACGCGGCCTACCAACTGGTCAAGTCGCTCACCGGGGAGAAGTGGCAGAGGGACCTGGCCAAGACCATGAGCTACGTGCCCAACCGGACGTCGCTGGCCGACGCCCTGGCGGACGACGAGGGCACCGCCGCCATGGCCGCGGCGGCCGCGCGAGGGCGCGCGACGCCCAATTCCCCGCAGTGGGCCGCTGTCGAGGCCACCAACCCGATCAAGGAGTACATGACCGCGGTGCTGACCGGGAGCGATCCGCGGAAGGCCGCGAAGGACGCCTCCGACGCCATCAGCAAGACGCTCAACTCATGAGCGGGGCCCGGCCGGGGAACACAGCATGACGCCGCCCGCCACCCGCCCCGGCACGGCAGCCGGCCCGGTCGCGACGGCGCCGGCTCCCGCCTCCGCGCCCGCCCCGGCACCAGGCTCGGCGCCGGCCGGACGCCGGCGCGCCGTTCCCGGCACCCTGTGGCCCTACCTGCTCATCGCACCCACGGTCGTGGGCATCGCCTTCCTGCTCGCCTACCCCCTCGCTCGCAATCTGCTGATCTCCCTCCAGCACTACGGTATGGCCGAACTGATCCGGGGAGGCGCGGGCTTCGCCGGTCTGGAGAACTACCGGGAGATCCTGCGCGACGGCGAGTTCTGGCAGGTCGCCCGGCGCACGCTGTGGTGGACCGGGATCAACGTCGTACTCATCATGGTGCTCGGCACGGTCGTCGCGCTGATGCTCCAGCGGCTGGGCAAGCGGATGCGGACCCTGGTCCTGGGCGGACTGGTGCTCGCCTGGGCCAGCCCCGTCATCGCCACGACCACCGTCTTCCAGTGGCTCTTCTCCTCCCGCCTGGGAGTGGTCAACTGGCTGCTGGTGCGGCTGGGGTTCGACTCCTTCCAGGACTACTCCTGGCTGGCGCACGGGCCGGCGGCCTTCACCGTCCTGGTGCTGCTCGTCGTATGGCAGTCCGTGCCGTTCGTCGCCATCACCCTGCACTCCGCACTGACCACGGTGCCCGCCGAGCTCTACGAATCGGCCCGGATGGACGGGGCCGGCGGTGGGCGCATCTTCCGCTCGATCACTCTGCCTCTCCTCAGGCCGATCTTCGGACTCCTCCTGAGCCTCGAAGTCATCTGGGTCTTCCGGTGCTTCGCCCAGATCTGGGCCGTCACCGGCGGCGGGCCCGGTGGAGCGACCACCACCCTGCCGGTCTACTCCTACCAGGTGGCCCGGTCACTGCACCGCTACGACCTCGGAGCCGCAGCGGCGACCCTCACCGTGCTCATCCTGATCACCGTGCTGATCCTCTACTTCCGTCAGATGTTCCGGCAGGAGGCCGAGCTGTGAGCCCCCTCCCCGCATCCACGTCCGGCATGCTGCGGCGGCTGCCCCTGAACGCGGGCGCGCTGGTCGTCTTCCTGCTCTGCGTCTTTCCCGTCTACTGGATGGTCCTCACCGCCTTCAAGCCCACCCCCGAGATCCAGGCCGAGACGCCCGTCTTCCTGCCCACCTCGCTGACGCTGGAGCACTTCTCCGCAGCGGTGGACGCCGACGGGTTCTGGTCGTTCTGGCGCAACAGCCTCATCGTCACGGCCGGCTCTGTGCTGCTGGCCCTCGCGGTCGCCCTCGGCTCGGCCTTCGCGGTGGCGCGGTTGCGCTGGAAGGGACGCCGCGGCTTCGTCCTGATGGTGTTCATCGCACAGGTCGCGCCCTGGGAGGCACTTCTCATCCCGATGTACGTCATCGCACGCGACACCGGCATGCTCGACCGGCTCGCCACCCTCACCCTCGTCTACTTCATGATCACCCTGCCGTTCACCATCGTCACCCTGCGAAGCTTCCTCACCGGGATACCCAAGGAACTGGAGGAGGCCGCCCAGGTGGACGGCTGCACCCGCGCGGCCGCGTTCCGCAGGGTCACTTTCCCGCTCCTCGCGCCCGGCCTGCTCGCCACCTCGCTCTTCGGCTTCATCACCGCCTGGAACGAGTTCGCCTTCGCCAACATGCTGATCATCAAGAACCAGGACGACCGCACCCTCCCGGTCTGGCTCTCCTCGTTCTCGAACGTCTTCGGCACCGACTGGGGCGCCACCATGGCCGCCTCCACGCTCTTCGCACTCCCCGTCCTCATCCTCTTCCTGGTGCTCCAGCGCCGGGTCACCACCGGCTTGGCCGGTGGCGCGGTGAAGGGATAGGAGACACCGTGTTCCCATCGACCGCAGACCCCGGGCTCGTCCCGAGCCCTTCGAAACTCAGCCGCCGGTCCGCCGGTGGTTTCACCCTCGACGACACGACGGCGATACGCGTCACCCCAGGGGCCGGGCCCGCCGCCGCCCTCCTGCGCACCCTGCTGGCCCCCGCGACCGGTCTGCCACTGCCCCTCGCCCCGGGCGGCCGGATCGTCCTCGTCCTCGATCCCGGCCTCACCGGCCTCGGCGCGGAAGGCTACGGCCTGACCGTCAGCGGCGAAGCGGTGCTGCTGCGCGCGGCGGGCGCGGCCGGGCTGCGGCACGGTGTGCAGACCATCCGGCAGCTCCTGCCGGTCGCCGCCCTCGGCGCGGAGCCGGTACGCGGGGTGCGGTGGTCCCTCCCCGGCGTCGAGATCACGGACGTGCCCCGGTACGCCTGGCGCGGCGCGATGCTCGACGTGGCCCGCCACTTCCAGCCCGTCTCCTTTTTGCGGCGCTTCACCGACCTGCTGGCCCTGCACAAACTCAACGTCCTGCACCTGCACCTGACGGACGACCAGGGCTGGCGGATGCCCATCACGGCGTACCCCAGGCTCACGGAGGTCGCAGGGGTGCCGCACGGCGGCGCGTACAGCCGCGAGGAGTTGCGCGATCTGGTGGCGTACGCCGCCGAGCGGGGCGTGACCGTCGTACCGGAGATCGAGATGCCGGGCCACGCGCGTGCCGCCCTGGCCGCCTACCCGCACCTCGGCAACTTCCCCGAGCGGCACCTGGACGTGTGGAAGAGCTGGGGAGTGTGCGACACCGTCCTCGGCGTCACCGACGACGTCCTCGACTTCTGCCGCACCGTACTGGACGAGGTCATGGAGACCTTCCCCTCGCCCTACATCCACGTCGGTGGCGACGAGTGCCCGACCACCGAATGGCACCGCTCCCCCACCGCCCTGCGGCGCGTGACCGAGGAAGGGCTGGACGGCCCCGACGCGCTCCACGGGTGGTTCATGGAGCGCATCGGGAACTTCCTGAACGGGCGTGGGAGGAGGCCGCTGGGGTGGACCGAGACCGGCCGCGACCTGCCCGAGTCCTTCGCCGTCCTGGCCTGGCGCGACGAGGAACACGGGCTGGCGGCGGCCTGCCGCGGCCAACCCGTGATCATGGCGCCGCACCGCTCCACCTACCTCGACTACCCGCAGTCCGCCCACCCCGACGAACCACCCGGCCAGCCCGGCGACGCAGTCGGCCTGCCGGCCGTGTACGCGACCGAACCCGCGCCCGCCCATTGGGAGGCGGCCGCCGCCGCTCGGGTGCTCGGCACCCAGGCGCAGCTGTGGACCGAGTACGTCGCCACCGCGGCGCACGCCGAGTACCTCGCCTTCCCCCGGCTGTGCGCACTGGCCGACACCGCCTGGTCCGGCGGCCGTGACTGGCCCGGATTCCAGGCTCGGCTGCACCACCACAGAGCCCGGCTCGACGCTCTCGGAGTGCCGAGTCGCCCCTCCGCGATCCTTCGTCCTGAGAGGACCCCCAGGTGACCAGCATCAGCACGAGCAAGAGAGCGCGTACCCCACGGATCCGCGCGGCCCTGGCCGCCGCCCTCGTGGCCGGCCTCGGCTGCGCCACCCTGTCGGCGGCGCCCGCTGCCGCCGCCGGCGAGGCACTGACGGTGCAGTACCGGCAGAGCGCCACCGGCAGCGACCAGGTCGAACCCTGGTTCAAGGCGGTCAACACCGGCACCGCCCCGGTCTCCCTCAGCCAGGTCAAGATCCGGTATTACTTCAAGGCCGACGCGGGCGCCTCGTACACCTTCGCCTGTTCCTGGGCCGTCAAGGGCTGCGCCAACATCACCGGCACCTTCGGCACCCTCGCCCGGCCCACCGCCACCGCCGACCGCTACCTGGAGATCGGATTCACCGCCGGCGCCGGCACTCTCGCGCCCGGCGCGAACACCGGCGACATTCAGCTGCGCTTCCACCGCTCCAACTGGCAGCCGCTGAACCAGAACGACGACTACTCCTTCGGGCCCACCCAGACGTCGTACGGGAACTGGTCCAAGGTCACCGCCAGTGTCGGCGGTACCCCGGTGTGGGGGACGGCGCCCGAGGGGACCGACCCGGGGCCCGGTCCGGACCCGACCGATCCGCCGGCCGGGGGCGCCACGCTCTTCGACGACTTCAACTACACGTCGCACACCGACCCGGCGATCGGCGCCCACGGCTGGAGCGTGCGGTCCAACGCGGGCGGGCCGGGGGTGCCGGGCGCGACCTGGGCGGCCCAGAACGTCACCTTCACCAAGGAGGGGACCAACTCGATCATGAACTTGGAGACCTCGACGGCCGGCACCCCGGAGTCCACGAAGCACACCGAAGTCCTCACCAAGGCGATGAAGTTCAAGAACGGTACCTACGCGGCCCGGGTGCGGTTCTCCGATGCGCCGAAGTCGGGGCCTGACGGCGACCGCGTCGTGCAGACGTTCTTCACCATCAACGACCTCAAGGCCCCGATGGCCGACGACTACGCCGAGTACGACTTCGAGTACCTGCCCAACGGTGGCTGGGGCGAGCCCGCCAACATCCTCTACACCACCTCGTGGGAAACCTACCGGCCCGACCCCTGGGAGGCCGTCAACCAGCACTCGGAGTCACGCACCAGCTACGCCGGCTGGCACGACCTCGTCGTCACCATCGACGACAGCAACATCACCTACTACGTCGACGGCCAGGAGTTCGGCCGTCACGACGCCCGCTACCTGCCCGAACGGCCGATGTCCATCAACTTCAACCAATGGCTCATCGACCTCGCGGGCCAGACCAGCACCACCCCGCGCGCCTACGACCAGAAGGTCGACTACGTGCTGCACATCAAGGACCAGGTACTGACTCCGGCCCAGGTCGCCTCGAAGATCGCCGCCTTCCGGGCGGCAGGCACGACCTTCGAGGACACGGTGCCCGGAAGTCAGTGACGGCCGGCGCGGCGGGCGGACGCCGGCTGTGCGTCCGCCCGCCGCGTCCGCGCGGCCGGGCCGCCCCGACGGACCCTTGTCCTTCAGCCGCCCGTGCTCTCGCCCAGGGCCTCGCCCCGGGCACCGCGGCGAGGGCCGGAAGTCTGCGTTTCCTGCTGGACTCCGCCTCGGCCCTCGGCCGGCCGCCGGTCGGTCCGAAGGTGACTCGGCTGTGAACAACACGCCGGGCGGGGCTGCGGTCGTGTCCACCGACGGCGCGTTGTCACCGCGGCTCAAGCTGCTGGGTGCTCAGCCGCGGCGCCCCATGAGTTCCGTGAGCCGGGTGAGTTCGTCGCCGCCGTGGCCGAGCTCGATGGCGCGGTGGGCCAGGCCTTCCACCGCGCGGATCACGCTCGCGTCGATGCCGTGGGCCTCCGAGGTGTGGACGATGTGGGTCATCGTCGATGCCGCCGAGGTGAGCGGGTTGACCGTGGCGGCGTAGGTGCCGTTGTCCACCTCCACTGCGGCCTCGTCGAAGGCGGGCGGCAGGATCTCAGCGATGCCCTTGGCGAACGGGGCCAGCTCCTGCGCGCTGATGCCCTCGGCCCGGGCGATGGCCAGGGCGTGCATATAACCGGTCATCGAGGTCCACCAGATGTCGAGCAGCGCGATGTCGTACGCAGCCGCCCGGCCGATGTCCTCGCCGAGGTGGGTGTGGGTGCCGCCGAGCACGTCGAGGACCGGCTTGTGCTCGAGGTACAGCTCCTCCGGACCGCTGTGGATGAAGACGCCGTGCGGTGTGCCGATGGTCGTGGTCGGCGTCATGATCGCGCCGTCCAGGTACCGGATGCCGTGCTCGGCCGCCCACGCCCCGGCGTCCCGGGCGCGGCCGGGGGTGTCGGCGGACAGGTTGATGACCGTACGGCCCGTGAGCGCGGTGGTGACTTCGGGACGCTGCAGTACGGAGTCCGCGGCGTCGTAGTTGACCACACAGACGACCGTCACCTCGCTCGCGGCGACGGCCTCTTCGGCCGTTCGGGCGCTGATCGCGCCGCGTGCGACCAGCTCCTGGTCTCGCCCTGGTGTGCGACTCCAGACTGTGGTGATCAGCCCGGCGTCCAGGAAGGTGCTCGCAAGGGCCCGGCCCATCGGGCCGAGACCGATCACCGTGACGGCAGACCGGGGGGTGCGCTGAGTGTGCGCAGCCATGACTCAACTCCTGTGTACGATCCTGAAGTTGTGATCGATTGGGGTGGTGGTGATGGCGCGCAGCCGGGCGCAGGACCCGAATGTGTGTGGGGTGACTGCCGCGATCGCGGTGATTGACGGCAAATGGAAGACGAGTCTGCTCTGGATGCTGGAATCCGGTCCGCGCCGACCGGGCGAACTGCGCCGGCTGTTGCCGGGCCTGAGTGAGAAGGTGCTGACTCAGGCACTCCGAGAGATGGAGGCCGACGGCCTCGTGCACCGCGAAGTGCACGATGTTCTGCCGCTGAAGACCGAGTACTCCTTGACGGAGTTCGGCCGCGACCTCTCCCAAGCCCTGGCTCCCCTTTCGGACTGGGGCCACCGCCGCTTGGACAGGCTCGCCGCGGAGCACTCCGAGCAGGAGCGACCGGCCTCCTGACGCATCGCCCCTCCCCTCCCACCCGGTTCATTCGGCCCTCTGGCCGCGCACCACCAGATTCCCCCGCCCGTCGCCCACCGCCAAGTACCCACAAAAAAGTGGCTACCGCTCAGAGGGCGCTTTCGCCCACTGCTTTATCCCGAAGTGCGCTGTTCGGCCTGGGATCTCGGGTCACGCCAGGAGATGGTGTTCTCGCCGGTGAGGCGGCGGGCCGGAGGTCGGTCATGGCCAGGTGATCACGGCTGCGGAGCGAGCGGGCGGACAGGGTCTCGTCGTCACGGGCTCTCGACGACGATCTCCCCGTCGAGCCCGGCGGCAACGCGCTGGCCGACAGCAGCGGCGGCGTGATCGCCAGAACCACCGCGCACGCATGGTGAGGCGACGATCACGCCGCGCGCAGGGCCGATCTACGACGGTGGCCTGGCGGTCGGCCCCCTTGCGCGTAGCCGGCTCACGGCCGTGGCCGCTTTCCCTGCCCGGCAACCCCGGTGCCGCGCTCAGTCGAGCCCTGCGAAACCGTCAATTATGCGATTCAGGCCGTTCCGCAAGGCCGTCGTAGGGGCGCTATCCGTAACCTCCTGGGAGGACTACGGTGTTGAGTGAGGCCCCAGTCCCCGGCAGCAATGTTCTGTTGTGCTCCGGGAAGGTTGGTCATGTCCGTCCTACTTCTCCTCCTCCTCGTGGCCCTGTTCGGCCTCGGCTTCCTCAGCCCCGTCTGGTGGCTGGCCGCAGCCGCTCTCATCTTCGGTCTCGTGCACTACAGCCGAAGTGGCTCCGACGGCTGGTCCCGCGGAGGCGATTCCGAGTACCGGGGTTACCTCGAATACCGGGCTTACAGGGACCGTCAGGACCGCTGGGACCGCCGGTACAGGCGGCAGCGCCAGAACCACTGGGACCGTCGGGACCGTGAGCATCGCAAGTGACCGATGAAGCACCGGGAAACGACGGAAGCCGGACGCCGGAGCAAGGTGCCGCGGGGCCGGTGGAAGGCTGTGGCCGAGGAACGGCTGCCGGGGGGTGGGCGCAAGGGCTATGCTGCGATGGACGTCCCAGACCCCGGCGTGGCCCCATGCTGTTGTCGTGCTGGCGCCTGCGGGGAGTGGACAGGACGTCTGGATCACCACAGGCCCACCTTCGAGGCGAACCGGTCGGGCTCACGGCCCTGCAACGGGGTTGCCGCCCGTCGCTTCTGCCTGACCCGTAAAGGCGTCCGACCACACGGAGCAGGTGCCAGGCGTAGCCGAAATTCGAGGCCCGCCCAGCGCTGCACCAGGTGGTCATAAGAACTGAGGCACCATGCCTGTTCTCTCAAGCTTGAACATCCACCGGCGCGACCGAGGAAGCCACGCGACCATCACCCTGGTAGGGGAACTCGATCTGGAGATGGCACACTCCGTGCGCGAGGTGATCGAAGACTGCCTCGGGGACGGAATCCGTACGGTCGACATCGACCTGACCCTCCTCACCTTCTGCGATGTCAGCGGCCTCAATGCCTTCCTGATCGCATCTCGGCTCACCACCACGGCCGGGGGGTGGCTGTGTTTGCGCCACCCGAGTCCGATGCTGACCCGCCTCCTGGACCTGTCCGGCACCGGCTTCCTCCTCGACGACCGGCCCTTGGCACCCGCGTCGCGTGCCGCAGCCGTCGCGGACGACCTGGCCGCCGGGGGTCCCACGTCGCTGGCCACGTGACCGGGCCGGGAAGCATGACCAAGAGCCCACTCGGCGCCGGCGGCACCGGGCGAGGTGGCGGCGGGTGATCAGTGACCGCATGGTCGCGGTTCTGCGTCTGCTGCAGTCCGGCGACGACTCCGGCCAGGTCGCCGATGTCACCGCGGCCGGGGCCGCCGCGTTGGGCGTCGACGGCCTCGCCGTCTCCCTGGTCACCGAAGCCGACGTCACCGAGCTCCTCTGGTGCTCGGACGCCGCGACGCGCCGCTTCGAGGACCTTCAGCTCACCCTCGGGGAGGGACCCGGGCCCGACACGGCCCGTACCGGCGCGATGGTGTGGGTGCCCGACCTGGTCGGCGTTCGCCTTGCGCGCTGGCCCGCGCTGGCCATGGAGGCCCCCGCCCTGCCGACCCGGGCGGTCTTCTGTTTCCCCATGGCGATCGGCGCGATCCGCACTGGCGTCTTGACCGCCGTACGTCGCGCCCCGGGCCCGCTGACCGCACAGCAGGCGGACGACGCGCTGGTCCTGGCCGACGCACTCACCGCCCGGTGCCTGGGCATCGGCGAGTCACGCGTGGCTGGGCCGACCCCGGCCGGCTCCCCGCCCACGCTGCAGCACGCCGTGATCCACCAGGCGACGGGCATGGTCAGCGTCCAACTCTCCCTGCCCCTGCCCCAAGCCCTGCTCCGCCTGCGCGCACATGCCTACAGCAGTGGGCGCTCCCTCACCGACGTCTCGCAGGACGTGGTGGACCGGCGGCTTCGTCTGGACCACCACGGCAACAGCACGCCCCCGACCGTCGAAGACAAGGACTGATCGACATGACCCGGGAACAACGGCTCACCGAGGTCTTCGTGGAAGTCGCAGACTCCCTGACCGACGACTTCGACCTCATCGACTTCCTCCAGCAGCTCTCGGTGCGCTGCATGGAACTGCTGGACGTGGCGGCGGTCGGCATCCTGCTGGCCGACGAGCACGACATCCTGCAGACCATCGCCGCCTCCGACGAACACACCCGGCTGCTGGAGCTCTTCGCCCTGCAGCACGACCAAGGCCCCTGCGTGGACTGCTACAAGAGCGGTCAGGCCCGCACCAACATCAACCTCACCGATCCGAAGACCACGGAGCGCTGGCCGCAGTTCGCCACCCGCGCTCACACGACCGGATTCGTGGGCACCAACGCACTTCCGCTGCGGCTGCGCGGCCACGTCATCGGCGCACTCGCCCTGTTCCAGACCGACTCCGAACCCCTCAGCGATCAGGACATCACCCTCGCCCAGGCACTGGCCGACATCGCTACCATCTCCATCCTCCAGCAGCGCACCCTGGACCACAGCCACGTCGAGCGTGCTCAACTTCAGTACGCCCTCACCAGCCGCATCGTCCTGGAACAGGTCAAGGGCATCCTCGCGGAACGCTGGCACATCTCACTCGACGACGCGTTCAGCGCCTTCCGCTCCTACGCCCGCGCCCACCAACGTCAGCTCGCACAGCTCGCCCGCGAGATCGCCGACGGCGCCTTCGACACCAACCTGATTCCCCACCCGGCCACTCGCCACCCGAGCGGTGCCCCGACGGCCCCGGGCACCGCCAGCCTGCATCCCGAACATCCGCTGCTGTGAGGCATCAAGGCACACCCACGAAGCCGCAGGTGGCATCCTTCTTCACCGGTGCCAGGGTCGCCACGCACTCCACGTGGTGCGTCATCGGAAACAGGTCGACCTGAACGGATACCAGAAAATCCCTGGTCAGAGCCGGTTTCTTACCTCACTGTCCTTCGTGTGGACGCCTAGAGCGTCAAACGAGCGTCAAGGCCGAGAGTCCTGTCCTGCTCTAGGCTGAGCAGACCGCGGCAACCAGCTCACCCGGGGATCCGCCCGCTTGCTCCGGACCCCGGCTCGAACATTACGCCTCGCCTTCGACAGCCGCCGCGGTGGCGTTCCCCGGATGCCCGCCTGACCAGGTGTCTGTGCCGCCCTCGCTGGGAACGTTCCTTGCTCAACGAGCCTCCCGCCGCTGCGCGTTCCGCTTCGCCTGCGGCGGCTCCTCTCCGCTCAACGCGGCGAACACAAGGTTGCGCTTTCCACGGAAACTGCGGATGACCTGTTGGCGGACGAGGTCGGTGCTCGTACCGGTCGTACCGATTTGACCGGTCTCCACCAGCCGTGCGAACAGCGTGTTGTCGAGGTAGCCCGGGACGTTCTTGTAGCCGAACCGGACGGCGCCGGTCTTCTCGCTCTTCAGCCGAGCGTCATCACGCAGCGATTCGAACTGCCGTCGGGAGAAGTACATCCCGTGGATCATCTCCGTGGTGTGCGGCAGCACGGAACGCGGATGGCAGAGCTTGATCCAGCTCGGACTCGGGTCGAGTCGCTGCTCGTCGCCCGGCCCGGCCTGCATCGCCGCGTACCGGTCCAGGCTTTTCATCCGCACCAGTTCTTTGGCGAGGTTCCGGTCGCCGTTCGGGTAATAGAACCCGCCGCGTTCGGCGTCGAGCTTCTTGTACTGCACGAGAACGAGGCTATGACGCGAGACGTTGTAGAAGATGATGTCGCAGCCCAGAAGTCGCTCCGCCGCGGTGCGGTTGGCGTTCGCGACCAGCAGCGTCCGGCCGTGTTCATGGAACTCGCGCCACGCCACGTGGTTGGTCTCCTCGCTCAGCCAGCCGAGCATCGCGCGGGTGTCGTGGGTGACGAGATGATCCTCCAGTGCCGGCCGGTCACCCACCCCAGCCGGACGGGGTGTCGGCGAACGGCGGCGTGATGATGCCGCTCGGATCGACGAGCCGGAGCCTGCCGGGGTCGACTAGCCTTCGCGGTGGAGCGGCGGTGGGCACAGGCGGGGCTGGCGGCCCCGCGGGGGATGGTGCGCTGGCGGCCTGCCCCCGCGAACTCGCGCCAGCACAAGGAGGCGGAATGCTCGCTAACCCGTCGGCGCTGGCGGCCGGAAGGCGTCATTCGGTCGGACGGCGCTGGGACGGAACCGTTCTCGCCGTGGGCAATTCCGCAGCCGCTGAATGTCGTGTCGAGCGATGGGAAGACGTCGTCGCGGTGGCAGCCGGCAACGTCCATACCGCGACGAACACGGGCAGGTCTCATACGGTGGGACTCCGGTCGGACGGTACGGTGCTGGCAACGGGGTGGAACGGCGATGGGCAATGCGACGTCGCCGGATGGCGAGGCATCACGGCCGTGGCCGCAGGCTGGCGCCGCACGCTCGGGCTACTCGCGAATGGCCGCGTGCTAGCAGTCGGCCGGAGTTCAGAAGGACAGTGCGACGTTCAGTCCTGGCGCGAGATGGTCGTCCTCTCGTGTGGTGACTGGCACTCGGTCGGCGTCCGGTCGGACGGTTCTGCACTGGCCACGGGAAACAACCGACGACGACAGTGTGCCGTTGAAGGGTGGCGTGACCTGGCCGCCATTTCGGCCGGGTCTCTCCATACCGTCGGCCTCAGAGCCGACGGGCGGGCAGTGGCGACCGGAGACCGGGCAACCGGGGCGTGCGAGGTCGATGAGTGGGAAGACGTGGTGGCGTTCGACGTGGGCAGCTACCACACCGTCGGGGTCACTGCGTCCGGACGGGTCCTTGCAGCAGGAGACAACAGCTACGGACAGTGCGAAGTCGGCGATTGGCGCGACATCGTCGCCGTGGCGGCCGGTTCAACGCACACCCTTGGCCTGCGTGCCAACGGCACAGTCGTGCCCACAGGGAACAATGCCGACAGGCAGTGTGAAGTCGACGCCTGGTCCGGAGTCAAGCTTCGACAGGCCTGCGGGCCGCGCCAACGCTAACTGGCACGGCGTCGTTCCCGAGTCGCAGAGACCTCATTCTGATTCCAGTCCGGACGCGCGGTTCGGCGTCCCCGCGGCGGTCGCCTCCTTCGCCGACCGGGTCCACCTGCCCGACGCCCGGTTCACCACGCCACCCACTCCGACCACTCGCTACGACACCGTCGCAGGCGCAGGCGACAAGCCGCAACCGTGCCACGTGCGCGGGTCTCGACGCGGCTGGTGCCGTCCTGCACACTGACCGGCACGGTGGAGCGCCGTGGAGCACGGCAGGTCGGAAAGCAACGGGAGCAACGGGAGCGCCGGTGGAACATCCTGCACCGAAGTCCGGTCCGATGACCCGCCGCCGTGGCTCGGAGTCGGGCACCGGGCCGGTGGTGGGCCGCGCGCTGCAGATTCTCGGGGCGTTCAGTGCGGAGTGCCCGGAGATGACGCTGAGCGCACTGTCGCGCCGGTCCGGGCTGCCGGTGTCGACCGTGCACCGGATGCTGGGCGAGCTCATGGCCTGGGGGGCGCTGGAACGCGGCGACGGCGGCTGCTACCGCGTCGGTCTGCGGCTGTGGGAGGTCGGCTCCCTCGCCCCGCGTGGGCAGGGACTGCGGGAGAGGGCGTTGCCGTTCCTGGAGGACCTCTCGCAGATCACCCGCGAGAACGTGCAGCTCGCGGTGCGCGAGGGCACCGAAGTCGTCTTCGTCGAGCGCATCGCCGGCTCGGGGGCGGTGCCCGTGCTCACCCGGGTCGGAGGTCGCTTCGCGCTGACGGCCACCGGCGTCGGGCTCGCCCTGCTGGCCCATGCCCCCGCCGAGGTGCAGGACCAGGTGCTCGCCGGCCCCTTCGAGCGCTACACCCCGCGCACGGTCGGCGATCCGCGCACGCTGCGGCGCATGCTGGCCGAGACACGGACCAACGGGTACGCGGTCAGCGACCGCCAGGTCACGATGGACGCCCTGTCGGTCGCCGCACCGGTGCACGGTGGCGACGGTGCGGTGATCGCCGCGGTGTCGCTGGTGGTACGCCATGGCAGCGCCTCCCCGCACGCGCTGGCACGGCTGGTCTGTACGAGCGCCCGGGCCATCTCCCGTGCCATGGTTCCGCCGCCGGTCTGAACCCTGCCGCCGTCGGTCTGAGGGGCGGCACCCGCCATGCCCCACGTACGCCCCTTTCCGTACATGTTTCCCGGCATCCGGAAAGACCCCTGGTGACTCGGTCCGGCCGGCCGCACGATGGTCCGCACCCCGGTCGACGCCGGGCCCCGGTCCGCCGGGGCCGCACCGCCTCTGGTGCGCGAAGGGTGTCGACGATCACCGTGCAGTCGACAACGGAGTGCTGCCATGGTTCTGCCACCCTCACCCTCCTCATCGCCCGCACCGGAACCGGTCAGCGGCCCGTCCCTGCGGGCCGCCCTCGACGAAGGGCCGATGAGCCGCTTCCAGTGGGGCGCGATCGCCGTGTGCGTCGTGCTCAACATGCTCGACGGCTTCGACGTCCTCGTCATGGCCTTCACCGGCAAAGCCGTCTCGGCGGACTGGGAGCTCAGCTCCTCCGAGCTGGGGCTGCTGCTCAGCGCGGGCCTCGTCGGCATGGCCCTGGGCGCCATGTTCGTCGCCCCCTGGGGCGACCGGATCGGCCGCCGCCCGGTCATCCTCGGCTGCCTGTCCGTGGCCGCCCTCGGAATGCTGCTCTCCTCGGTCAGCCAGTCGCCCGCCCAGCTCGGAGCACTGCGCGTGCTCACCGGTGTCGGCATCGGCGGTGTCCTGGCCTGCAGCAACGTCATCGCCGGCGAGTATGCATCCCGCCGCTGGCGGGGCCTCGCCGTCAGCCTGAACTCCGCCGGTTACGCGGTCGGCGCCACCGTCGGCGGACTGCTCGCCGTCTTCATGATCGGCCAGTTCGGCTGGCGTTCGGTCTTCCTGACCGGTGGCCTGGCCACCGCCGTCGCCGTCCCGCTGGCCTTCTTCTCCCTGCCCGAGTCCGTGGACTTCCTGGCCTCCCGCAGGCCCAAGCGCGCCCTGGAGAGGATCAACACCCTGGCCCGGCGCATGGGGCAACCGCCGCTGGAGACCCTGCCCGAGCCCACCGCCGTACCATCCGGAATCGGGGCCGGTTTCCGGGAGTTGCTGTCGCCGGCGCTGCGCCGCTCGACGCTGCTGCTGTGGTCGGCCTTCTTCCTCGTCATGGCCGGCTTCTACTTCATCACCAGTTGGACGCCGACCCTGCTGGTCGAGGCGGGACTGTCCGGCAGCCAGGGGCTGACCGGCGGGACGCTGCTCAACGTCGGCGGCATCTTCGGCTCGGCCGCCCTCGGGGCGCTCGCCGCCCGCTTCGCGCTCCGCTCCGTCCTCATGGCCTATTTGATCGCCACCGCTGTGCTGCTGTCGGCCTTCATCGCCTCGACCTCCTCCCTGGGCGTCGCCTTCACCCTCGGCGCGATGATCGGCCTGTTCGCCAACGGCTCCGTGGCAGGGCTGTACGCCCTGACCCCGGCCACGTACGGCACGGGTGTCCGGGCGACCGGGCTCGGCAGCGCCCTCGCGATCGGCCGCATCGGCGCGATCGTGGCCCCGACGGTCGCCGGCAGCCTCCTCGACAGCGGCTGGACGCCGGAGAACCTCTACCTGGCGGTCAGCGTGATCTACGTCGCCACCGCGGCGCTCCTCCTGCTGCTGCGCCCCGCCACGGCAGGCGACACGAAGCCCGCCGCCGCGGCCCCGGCCACCGCGCACTGAACCCACACCCCCGAAGGAAACGAAATGACCGCTTTCGTACGCGATCAGTGGTACGTCGCCGCCTACGGCCGTGAGGTCGGCCGCGAACTCCTCGGACGAACCCTGCTCGGTGAGCCGATCCTGCTGTACCGCACCGAGGACGGGCGGCCGGTGGCGCTGTCCGACCGGTGCGTGCACCGCCGCTTCCCGCTCTCCCAGGCACCCAGTCGGCTGGACGGCGACCGGGTGGTGTGCGGCTACCACGGGTTCACCTACGGCCACGACGGCGGCTGCGTCTTCGTACCCGGCCAGCAACGCATCCCGCGCACGGCCCGCCTGAGGACGTACCCCGTCATCGAGCAGGACTCCTTCGTGTGGGTGTGGATCGGCGACCGTGAACCGGGGGACGTGCTGCCACCCCGCGCCCCGTGGATGGACTCGCCCGGCTACACGGTCGTGTCCGGCATGGAGCCGATCGACGCCGACTACGGGCTGCTGGTCGACAACCTGATGGACCTGTCCCACGAGACGTACCTGCACGGCGGCTACATCGGTACGCCGGAGGTGGCCGAGACCCCGATCACCACGGAGGTCGACGACGAGGCAGGCATCGTCCACGTCAGCCGCCACATGGACGACGCCGAGTGCCCGCCGTTCTACGCCAAGTCCACCGGCATCGAGGGCCGGATCACCCGGTGGCAGGACATCGAGTACCACGCGCCCGGCCTCTACCTGCTCCACTCGCGCATCGCCCCCGTCGGTGCGCCGGCTCCGCGTCCGGACGGCAGCGACCCGGACGCCTTCCATGTGGAGGTCGTCTACGGCATCACCCCGTCGACGGCGACGACGACGTACGACTTCTGGGCCGTGGCACGCGACTTCGCCCTGGACGACCAGGAGGTCACCGACTTCCTGCATTCCAACAACCACACGGTCGTCATGCAGGACGTCGTGGCCCTCAACGTGCTCCAGAAGTCCCTGGACACCGAGGAGGCCGGCTACCAGGAGCTGAGTATCAACATCGACACCGGCGGTCTCGCCGCCCGCCGCATCCTCGCCCGCATGGCGCAGGCGACGGCCCGATGACCGTGCCGCACCCCGCCGTACTGACCGGTGAAGACGTCTTCCGTATCCACTGGGTGCTGGGCACCGACCGGCTGCTGGCCGTCTGCCACTGCACAGCGGAGCGGGAGTTCGAGGACCCGGTGGAGCTGTGGGACTGGCTGCTGGGTCATCCCGACGACCACCGCCCGGGCGCGGTCGTTCCGGTATAGAGAGGGAAGAACTGTGACCACCGTGATCCCCCCGCGCATCGCGGCAGAGGTCGAACTCGACCTGGCCCTGACACGCAAGGAGACCCTCGCGGAGGGCGTCGCCCTGCTGACGCTCACGCACCCCGCCGGCTCCCCCCTGCCGGAGTGGAGCCCCGGTGCCCACATCGACCTGGTCCTCGGGCCCGATCTGGTACGCCAGTACTCGCTGTGCTCGGACCCGGCCGACCGCTCCCGCTGGCACGTCGCGGTCCTGCGCGAACCGGAGAGCCGGGGCGGCTCGGCGTGGGTCCACGAGCGCCTGCACGAGGGAGCCACGGTACGGGTGCGCGGTCCGCGCAACCACTTCGCCCTGGAACCGTCCCCGCGCTACCTGTTCCTCGCGGGCGGCATCGGCATCACCCCGATCCTGCCGATGGTCGAGGAGGCCCAACGGCGGGGAGCCGATTGGCACTTGGCCTACGGCGGCCGAAGCCTCCGCACGATGGCCTTCCGGGAGCGGTTGGCATCGGCGTACGGGGAGCGGGTGTCCCTGCGCCCTCAGGACACGTGCGGCGCACTCGACCTGGACGTGCTGCTGGCCGCCCCGCAGCCGGGCACGCTGGTCTACTGCTGCGGCCCCGAAGGCCTGTTGAAGGCCGTGGAGCAGCGCAGTTCCGCATGGCCGGCCGGCGCCTTGCACATCGAGCGGTTCGCGCCCACGGACCCTGGCCCACATGGCCCGGACGTGGCGTTCGACGTCGAACTCGCCCGGAGCGGCGTCACGGTGACCGTCCCCCCGGACAAGACCGTCCTCCAAGCGGTCGAGGAAGCCGGCGTGCAGGTGCTGTCCTCCTGCCAGGAGGGCACCTGCGGCACGTGTGAGACCACCGTCCTCGACGGGAACGTCGACCACCGCGACTCCCTCCTCACGCCCGCCGAGCAGGCTGCGCACGACACCATGTTCATCTGCGTCTCGCGCGCCGCCTGCCCGCGTCTTCTCCTGGACCTGTGAAGACCGGCGGCGTACGTATCGAGCATGTGGTCACCTCCGGCACCTTGTCCCTCGACGGCGGCACGTCGGAGGTGGCCAAGCACGTGTGGATCATTGGCGACGACCGGGAGGCGGTGGTGATCGACGCCGCCCACGACGCGGACACCACCGCGGCCGCGATCGGCGACCGCCGGCTGACCGCATCCGGTGCACTGATGGCCACAACGTGGCCACAACGACCCTGTCGGCGCCGCGTCCCGCGCTCGCGGAGCTGACCGAGGCGCCGATCCTCATCCGTCGTGACGACCGGACGCTGTGGGAGCGGACCCCATCCGGACCGCTCGCCCGACGACTACCTCTCCCACGGGTACGTGCCGAGCGTCGCAGGCACCGCGCTGACCGCACTGCACGTCCCCGGCCACCCCCTCGGGGCAGTTTCCCTGTACGCGCCCGACCGGGGCACTGCCTGCACGGGCGACACGCTCTTCGCCGGCGGGCCGGGCGCCACCGTCGGGTCGTACCCCCACTTCCCCACCATCATCCGCTCCATCCGGGACTTTCCCGCATGCGGCCCGGTCCCGCTGCGCCATGAGCTGCCCGGCACGTGAAACAGGGCGCGTGGCCGGGTCTGCCTCCGTTACGCTCGCCGCACGCGATGATCAAGGAATGGGGGCGGGTCCGGCATGGCGGCGGACGTGACAGGTGAACGGCTGCGCGCCGAGGACCCGCGGGACATCGCGGGATACCGGCTGCTGGCCCGCATCGGCGAGGGAGGCATGGGAACCGTCTACCTCTCCCGCACCCGCGGCGGACAGCCCGTCGCGCTGAAAGTGATCCGGCGCGAGTACGGCAGCGACCCCGGCTTCCGCCGCCGCTTCGAGCAGGAGGTCCAGGCGGCCCGTCGCGTCCAGGGTTACCACGTCGTCCCGGTCGTCGACCACGACACCACCGGCGAACAGCCCTGGCTGGCTTCGGTGTTCATCCCCGGCCTACCCCTGCATGAGGCTCTCGCGGCGCACGGCCCGCTGCCGCTGCCCGCTGTCTTCCAGCTCGTCGGCTGCACCGCGCGGGCGCTGACCGCGATCCACACCGCCGGCATCGTGCACCGCGACCTCAAGCCCAGCAACATCCTGCTGAGCAACCAGGGCCCATACGTCATTGACTTCGGCATCGCGCGCGCCGCCGACGCCACCCGGCTCACCATGTCAGGCGGCGTCATCGGCACCCCGCAGTTCATGTCCCCGGAGCACGCACTCGGCGAACCGGTAGGGCCAGCCACCGACGTCTTCTCGCTCGGCCTCATCGCCGCCGTCGCCGCGACCGGCCGCCACCCCTACGGCGACGGCGGCGCCCTCACCCTCGCCGCGCAGATCGCCAACACGGCCGTACGCCCACCCCGCCTGGACCTCTACGACAACCGGCTCCGGCCGCTCCTCGAGCGCTGCCTGTCCCCCGACCCGGCCGACCGCATCGGCGCCCAGGAACTGGCCGCACTGTGCGAGCAGGCCGCAGGGCGCTCCCTGAACGACTTCACCGGCTGGTTGCCGCAGCCGCTGACCGCACAGGTGGCCGCCCGAGAGCGTGCCGCACTCACCTCGCCGCCCGAGCCGGCGGTCACCGACCCGGGGCCGCGCCCGCCGCACGGCCCGACCTTCGCCGCCGCTCCGACCGTGGCGCCGTCCCCGCCGCCGCCCACCCCCTCGGCGCCGGCCGCCCTGCGACGTCCGCGGACCGGGGTCGTCGTCGCCGGCACCGCCGTGGCCGTCCTCCTGGCGGTGGTCCTGACCTGGACCCTGGCCCGCTCCAGCGGCACCTCGGACGCCGGGCAGGGCAAGGGCGACGGCAAGCAGTCGGTGCAGCCCACCCACTCCACCGACCCTGTTCCGACGCACTCCGCCGACGACGACTCCGGGTACACCGTCGTCTTCCGGGACCGTCCACTCGCCCTGCGCTCGCCGAGCGGGGCCAACATCGTCGAGGTCGACCTCGACGTTCCCCAGGTCGTGCAGGACACACCGGGCCGGGAGCTCAAGCTCAGCGAAATTTCGGGCGGCCGCTGGGAGTTCTACACCCCGATGGGCAAGAGCACCGGCAAGACACCGCAGCAATGCCTGCAGGGCGCCCAGGCCGACGTGCTGGCCACCGAGATCGAGGCGAAGGACCTGCGCACCACCCTCCCCGTCGGGACGCTGCTGTGCACGGTCACCACCGAGGGCCGGCTGGCCATGCTGGAGGTCACCGGCATCACCACCGGCCACAGCAACCTGCCCGACTATGCCACCCGGCTCACCCTCTGGCAGAAGGGGTAGCAGCGGTTACGCGAATGGGGACGCCCCGAGCCGTGGCTATGGCTCGGGGCGCCCCGTCGTCGTACGCGAGACGACGAGCGCGCCTCCGTAACCGCGTGCGCATCGTCACCCGTTGCCAGGTCTCGGCTCGCCGCGTTCCCAAGGACAGGTCAGGGTCGAGCCCTCAGTTGGGGTGATGTCGGTGAGACGTCCGCTGGTGACGGCGACTCCGCCTGGCACGGCGTTGCGGATGAGTGCGCGGAACTGGGTCGGGTGTGCGGCCGACCACCATCCGCGATCAGAGGGCTCCCCCACTGCTGGTTGCCCACCCCCGATCCGTGAAGCATTCCGTTCCACGCAGCGCAGTCGGCACCAAGTCGGCACGGGAGTCAGTACGGGCACCACCAGAAGGTGCCCGGATGGCGCGACTCAGACAGCTGCTTCGGGGCCCCGCCGAGGCTCTCGAAGAGCTCCGGCCGTCGCGCGCAGGTGCCGCCCATGGTGGTCGCGCGCACTCCCACGCCCAGAACTATGGTGTCCCGCCACATACGCCTCTGACCTGCGCGTTCCTACGGTGTGGCGACACGCAATCGTCCCCGTCAACCGCCAGGAAGTGGTGCCGATGTCCTCCCCCGCGACCGCTCCACCAGCTCCCGCCAGCCTCAAGCGGATCGTCGCCGCGAGCCTCATCGGGACCACCATCGAGTGGTACGACTTCTTCTTGTACGGGTCGGCCGCCGCGCTCGTCTTCAACAAGCTGTTCTTCCCCGGCTCCGATCCGCTCGTGGGCACCCTGCTGTCGTTTCTGACGTACGCCGTCGGGTTCGCGGCGCGGCCGCTCGGGGCGTTGGTGTTCGGGCACTACGGGGACCGGCTCGGGCGGAAGAAACTGCTCGTGCTGAGCCTGCTGTTGATGGGTGGAGCGACTTTCGCCATCGGGTTGTTGCCGACGCACGCCACCATCGGGACGGCCGCGCCCGTGCTGCTGACCGTGTTGCGGTTGGTGCAGGGGTTTGCGCTCGGGGGTGAGTGGGGCGGGGCCGTGCTGTTGGTGTCGGAGCACGGGGACGCGAGGAGGCGTGGTTTCTGGGCGTCGTGGCCGCAGACCGGGGCACCGGCGGGGCAGTTGCTGGCAACCGGGGTGCTGTCCGCGCTCACCGCGCTGTTGTCGGACGCTGCGTTCACCTCGTGGGGCTGGCGCATCCCGTTCCTGCTGTCCGGTGTGCTGGTGATCGTCGGTCTGTGGATCCGGCTCTCCGTCGACGAATCGCCCGTCTTCAAGGCGGCGTTGGCCCGGGCGGAAGCGCGCAAGGCGGAGACGGCGCAGGTGGAGAGGATGCCGCTGGTCGCCGTGATGCGGCACCACTGGCGCGATGTGCTGATCGCGATGGGTGCGCGGATGGCCGAGAACATCAGCTACTACGTCATCACCGCGTTCATCCTGGTGTACGCGACGACGTCGACCGGGCTGAGCAAGCAGACCGCGCTCAACGCCGTACTCATCGCCTCGGCAGTGCACTTCGCGGTGATCCCCGCCTGGGGAGCGCTGTCGGACCGTATCGGACGCCGGCCGGTCTATCTGATCGGGGCGGTGGGCGTGGGGGCGTGGATGTTCCCGTTCTTCGCGCTCATCGACAGCAGGAGCTTCGGCAGTCTGCTGCTCGCGGTGACCGTCGGACTGGTGCTGCACGGGGCGATGTACGCGCCACAGGCGGCGTTCTTCTCCGAGATGTTCGCGACCCGGATGCGCTACTCGGGCGCCTCCATCGGAGCGCAGTTCTCGTCGGTGGCCGCCGGCGCCCCGGCGCCGCTGATCGCGACCGCGTTGCTCGCCGATTACGGCAGCTCGACGCCGATCTCCCTGTACGTCATCGCCGCCGCGCTGCTCACCGTGGTCGCGATCGCATGCGCCCGCGAGACCCGCAACCGGGACCTGGCCGATGTGGCCGAGGAGCGGGAGGGGGCCGTGGCGGGGCGCTGACGGTACGGAACGGCCGGTCGTCCCACCGGGGCGACCGGCCGTTTCAGCGTGCTACCGCCGCGGACATCGCGTGCAGCCGCAACGCGAGCTGGATCTCCAGGGCACGCGGCGGGGACTGCCAGTCGGGGCCGAGCAGCCGGCCGATGCGCTCCAGACGCTGCGCCACCGTGTTGACGTGAACGTGCAGTTCGTCCTTCGTCCGTACCGGGCTCATCCCGCTGGCGAAGTAGGCGTCGAGGGTGCGCACCAGGTCGGTGCCACGGCTCCGGTCGTAGGCGACGACCTCGCCGATCGTGCGCGTCACGAAGCCGGTGATGTCCCGGGGGTCGGCGAGCAGCAGACCGAGGAAGCCCAGGTCCGGGGCTGCCGCGCCCTCGCCGGAGCGGCCGAGCAGGCGCAGCGCTTCCAGGCAGCGGCGGGCCTCGGCGTACGCGGGGGCTATGTCCCCCGGGCGCGTGGCGGGGGCACCGACGGGGGACGAGGCGCCGACGGTCACCGGTTCGCGCAGGGTGCCTCCGAGGTGCTTGGCGGTCTGCCGGGCGAGCTCGGCCGCGGTGTCGCCCGGGCCCAGCGGGAGGAGCAGCACGGTGCCGCCGTCGCGGGCGGAGGCGAGGCCGCGGCGGGTGGCCGCCAGGTGCGAGGCGGCCGACCAGAGGCGCTGCCGGTCGGCCCCCTCGCGCTCGGTGTCGTGCGCATCGGCGTGGGGATCGACGTGCCGGTCGGTGTTCCGGTCGGCGTGCGATTCGGCGCGTGGATCCGGCCGGTCGATGCGGGCTGCCAGCACCACGTGCGGGGCGTCGAAGTCGCTGCCCAGGCGGGCGGCGCGTTCCTTCAGCAGCCGCCGGTCGCGCTCGGGGGCGTCGAGCAGGTCGTCCAGCAGTTCCCCTCGTACCCGCTGTTCCGCTTCCCCGGCGGAGCGGCGTGCGAGGAGCAGCAGGGAGGTGACCATCGCGGCCCGCTCCAGGGTCCGCTGGTCGACCGGGTCCAGGTCCGGCTGGCCGCGCAGCACGAGAGCCCCCAGGGTCTCGGCGCCGGCGGACACGGCCGCCACCCATTCGTCACCACGCCGTGTGGCGTGGCCGTCGACGCACTCGGCGGGCAGCGGCCCTTCGGTGAACTCCACCGATCCGTCCAGGACCTCCGACACGGCCGCCGCCACGTCGTGGACACCGCCGCCGCGCAGGACCAGCTCGGTCAGCCGGTCGTGCACCTCCGAGGCCCGTTCGATGACGCCGCTGTGGGCACGGATGATGTCGTTGGCCCGCTCCAGCTCGGCCAGCGCCGACCTGGTCTCGGCCAGCAGGTTGGCGGTGTCGATGGCGACCGCCGCGTGTGCGGCGAACGAGCCGAGCAGCGCGACCTGTTCGCGCTCGAAGACACGGGCGCGCCGGTCCGCGGCGAACAGCACACCGATCACCTGGCTGCCGAGCATGAGCGGCACGCCGAGGATGGCCACCAGCCCCTCGTCCCGTACGCCGGAGTCGATTGCCCGGGTGTGCCGGAACCGCTCGTCGTCGAAGTAGCTCTCCGTCACATACGGCCGGGCGGTCTGGGCGACGAGGCCTCCGAGCCCCTCCCCCATGCCCAGGCGAAGCTGCTGGAAGCGTGCCGACACCGAGCCCTCGGTGACCCGCATGTAGGTGTCGCCGCGGGCCGGGTCGTTCAGGCTGAGGTAGGCGACCTCGGTGCCCAGCAGGGAACGCGCGCGCTGCACGATGGCGCGCAGCACCGCGTCGAGGTCCCGCAGCCCGGCGAGGTCGTGCGCGGTCTCGAAGAGCGCGGACAGCTCGGCCTCGCGGCGCCGTCGCCCCTCCAGCTCGGCGTGGACGCGCAGCGCGAGCTGCTTGGCGTGTTCGAGCGCGGCGAGCGCGGCGGGGCCGGCGCCGCTCGCACGGGCGAGCAGCACCGGCCGGTCGTACGCCTCGACGGCCGCCCCACGCGCGAGAAGCCCCAGGTAGGCGGCCGGGTCGGCGCTGGGCTCCGGCTCGCGGAGCGGTTCTTCGGACATGGTCACAGGGATACCTGCCGTACGGGTGGTCGCACCAGCCCTGTGGAAAACCCGCAGCACGCTCAGTGCGCGGTCCAGCCGCCGTCGAGGACGAGCGAGGTACCGGTGATGAACGAGGCGTGAGGGGCGCAGAGGTAGGCGACGGCCTCGGCGACCTCTTCCGGTTCGACGAGCCGCTTGAGCGCCGAGTCCTTCAGCAGGACATCGGTCACGACCCGCTCGGGGGGAATGCCGTGGGCCTCCGCCTGGTCCGCGATCTGGGCTTCTACCAGGGGGGTGCGTACATAGCCGGGGTTGACGCAGTTGGAGATGACCCCGTGGGGTGCCCCTTCGAGGGCGGCGGTCTTGGACAGTCCTTCCAGGCCGTGTTTCGCGGCCACATACGCAGACTTGTAGGCAGAGGCGCGGAGCCCATGGACGGAGGAGAGGTTGACGATGCGGCCCCACCCTTGTGCGTACATGTGCGGCAGCGCGCCCCTGATCAGCCGGAAGGGCGCTTCCAGCATCACGGTGAGGACGGTGTGGAAGACGTCCGGGGGGAAGTCCTCGATGGGGCGGACCAGTTGGAGCCCGGCGTTGTTGACGAGGATGTCGGTGCCCGCCGCCAGTTCCTCGGCGGCGTCGAGGTCGGTCAGGTCGAGTACGTGCGGTTCGACCGCCCCGGCCGCCGCGGGCGCCGCCTCGGCCAGGGCGTCCAGGCCGGGGGCGTCCCGGTCGACGGCCCTGACCTTCGCCCCGGCGGCCGCGAGCCGCAGCGCGCAGGCGCGGCCGATGCCGCTCGCCGCGCCGGTGACGAGGGCGGTGCGGCCGCCGAGGTCGAGGGAGGTGACGGTGTGGGGTGCGGTCATGTTCCGCACCCTACGAAGCGCGCCCCACGCAGCCGATGTGGCCCACACCCATACTTCGCCCTAGTCGGTCGTGGTGGAGAACCATGTGGGGCCATCGGTGAGTGCCTGCTTGATCCGCAACAGCTCACCCTCGCGCAGCGGCGGCAGCGCGTCCAGCGCGAACCACCCCACCTCCAGCGACTCGTCGTCGTTGACGCGCGCCCGACCGCCCACAGCCCGGCAGCGGAAGCAGGTGTCCACGTACTGACACTGGTCGCCGTTGTCGTACGTGATCGTCGGCAGCGTCTCCACGAGGACCACGCGCTCGACGACGCACTCCACGGCCGTCTCCTCGTACACCTCCCGCACCGCGCTCACGGCCGGCTGCTCCCCCGGCTCCGGGATGCCGCCGACGAGCGACCACCTGCCGTTGTCGGCCCGTCTGACCAGCAGGAGTCTCTCCTCGTCGTCGAAGACGACGGCGGTGACGCCCGGGAGGAGGAGCAACTGGTTCCCGGCGGTGGCCCGGACGGCCCGGATGAAGTCAGGAGTTGCCATGGGCCCGACCCTAGGCGGTCGGGGGCTGCGGCGTGCCACGGCGACGTGCAGCCGCAAGGTACCCGGCCCAGCCGAGCCCCGCGGCGGCGAGGGCCACCAGGGCCGCCTCGGGCAGCGTGCCCATCCGGGTCGCCGGCGTCAGCGAGGAGCGCAGCGGCACCTCCGCCACCAGGGCGTCCGGGGTGAACATCCGGGACTCCCGCACGATCGTGCCGTCCGGCCGGATGATCGCGCTGACACCGCTGGTCACCGGTACGACGACGGCACGGCTGTGCTCGACGGCCCGGACCCGGGACATGGCGAGCTGCTGGTAGGTCATCTCGCTGCGCCCGAAGGTGGCGTTGTTGCTCGGTACGGAGATGAGCCGGGCGCCGTGAACGACGGTGTCCCGCACCGCCCAGTCGAAGGCCGCCTCGTAACACGTGGCGAGCCCGACCTTCGTCCCGGCGAGGTCGAAGACGCCCACCTCGGTACCGGGGCCGAAGTCGCGTCGTACCCGGTCGACGTCCTTGTCGAAGATCCGTACGAACGACCGCATCGGGATGTACTCGCCGAACGGCTGGACGTGACGCTTGTCGTACGTCGCGACAGGACCGGCCTGCGGGTCCCACTGGATCAGGGTGTTGCGGAGGGTGCCGGTCTCGGGCGTGAGGACGGCACCGACGACGGTCGGTACGCCGATGGCCTTGACCGCCTCGTCGATGACGAACCGGGCGTCGCCGTTGCGGTAGGGGTCGAGGTCGGAGGAGTTCTCCGGCCACAACACGAAGTCCGGCTCGGGCGCCTTGCCCGCCGCGACATCGTCCGCGAGCTGCTCGGTGCGGCGGGCGTGGTTGTCGAGGACGGCGCGGCGCTGCTCGTTGAAGTCCAGGCCCAGACGCGGCACGTTCCCCTGGATCGCGGCCACGGTCGCGGTGCCGTCCTCGGGTGCGTCGGAGACCAGCGGCTGGGCGGCGAGGGCCGCGGTGACCGGGACCAGGAGGGAGAGGGCGGCCGCGGCGAGGGGGCCGCGCGGGAGGGACCGGGTCGCCCGGTACGCATGGGCGACGCGCACGGTCTCGTACAGACCGAAGCCGCACAGGGCGACGGCGAAGCCGAGTACGGGAGTGCCGCCCACCGCCGCGAGCGGCAGGAACGCGCCGTCCGCCTGACCGAAGGCGATCTTGCCCCAGGGGAACCCGCCGAACGGCACGCGCGCGCGTGCCGCCTCTCCCACGATCCACGCGGCGGCGGCGAACACCGGCCATGCGGGGAGCCGCGACACGGCGGCGACGAGGAGGCAGGCGGCCGCGACGAAGAGGGACTCCACGGCGACGAGCGCCAGCCACGGCAGCGCCCCGACCGCCTCGCCCGTCCACACCAGGAGAGGCAGGAGGAAACCGAGCCCGGCGAGGTAGCCCAGGCCGAAGCCCGCCCGGAGCCGGCAGCCGTGCAGCGCCCACCCGAGCAGGGCGAACCCGGGCACGGCGAGCCACCACAGCGGGCGGGGCGGGAAGCTCAGGAACAGCAGGGCACCGGAGAGCAGCGCACCCGTCGGCCGCGCCGGCCACCACGGCAACCGGGCCCCCGGTTCCTCGCGGGCCGGGAGAGGGGGAGGGGCATCGACGGCGGTCATGGTGGTGCTCACGTGCGGAGTCTACGGCGACCACCTGTACGAACCCCAGCGCGGGCGGCCACGCCCCGGCCCTGCCCCCGGGCACGGCTCCGGTCGCGGGTCCGGGCACGGCTCCGGTCGCGGGTCAGGGCGCGGGTCCGGTCGCGGGTCAGGGCGGGCCCGTGGTACCCGGGGGGCCCGGCAAGGGAGCGCCGTCCGGGCCGGGGCCATCGGGGCGCAGGTCCTCGGCACGCAGCTCCCCGGGAGGCAGCTCTTCGCCACCCAGGTCTGCGGGCGGCAGCTCTTCGGCGCGCCGGTGCTCCGGGGCGAGGTCTCCGGGGACCGCCCGGTCCAGGTGCCCCCACTCCGTCTCGGCCGACGCGCGCTGCCGGCCGCGATGGCGGAGGCGGTGGCGGATGAAATGGACGGCGGCCTCCGCGTCGTCCACCGTGATGGTGAAGCTCCGCCCGTCACCAAGGGTGAGGACCAGGCCCTCGCCTCGGCGCACCACGACCGCCGTGCCCTTCTCCGGGAGCCAGCGGTAGCCCCAGCCACCCCATTGGCGCGGGGTGACCGACGGGGCGAATTCGGCGCCGACCACGGTGTCGAGCGGGATGCGCCGACGCGGCACGCCCATGTGGCCGCAGCGCACTTCGAGGGCGTGCCCGTCCACCGTGAGCTCGACGTACACGAAGGCGAGCGTCCCGAAGAGCACCAGCAGTCCCGCCGCGACGCAGCCGACCACCGCCATCAGCAGGGCCGCGGTACCGGAGCTCCACGGGAGTTCCACGGCCAGCTCGATACCCAGGGCCACACAGGCCGCTCCGGCGGCGGCGAGCGCCCACTGGACGCGGTTGGTGGCCCGCCCGGTCCAGACGTCGGACACCGGGTCCGTGCGCGGTCGCTCGTCGCGGGAGTGGTCCTTCATGAGTAGCAGCGTACTCACGGACCGCGATCACGGCTCTTCGCGCGGGGCCGGTCCGACGAGCCGCCCGGCGCCTCAGCGCGTCGGCGCGGCGGCCCCGAGGAGGCGGCCTTCGGCGTACGTCAGGGCCGCGTGCGGGAGCTCGGCCCGGCGGCCGCTGAGCAGCACGGTCACGTCCGTGGCGGGGGTCGCGGAGGGCTGCGGAAGGGCGCCGATGCGGCGCAGTGCCTGGGCGGCGACCGCGTCGGCCGAGCCGTACAGCTCCACCGGCGGGCGGCCGGCGGGCTGTACGGCCGTCCGGATGCGTTCGGCGACCAGCTCGTAGTGGGTGCAGCCGAGGACCACGGCCCTGACATCGGTAGGGGTGAGCGCGGCCGCCGCGGCGACGGCCCGGTCGATGGCGTCCTCGTCGGCGTGCTGGACCGCGTCGGCGAGACCGGGGCAGGGCACCTCGGTGACGTCGGCGGAGCCGGCGAAGTCACGGATGAGCCCGCGCTGGTAGGGGCTGCCCGTGGTGGCGGGGGTGGCCCAGATGGCGACGGCCCCGCCGCCGGCCGCGGCCGGCTTGATCGCCGGGACGGTGCCGATGACCGGGATCGCGGGCTCCAGCTCGGCACGGAGGGCCGGCAGGGTGTGGACGGAGGCGGTGTTGCAGGCCACGATCAGCGCGTCGGGCCGGTGCGCGGCGGCCGCGCGGGCCACGGCGAGGGCACGTGTGGTGAGGTCGTCGGGCGTACGGGGCCCCCAGGGCATGCCGTCGGGGTCCGAGGAGAGGACGAGAGCCGCGTCCGGCCGCAGCCGACGCACCGCGGCGGCCGCCGCCAGGAGGCCGATTCCGGAGTCCATGAGCGCGATCTTCACCCGGTCACCCTAGCCGACACCCCTTGCCGTCCCGTCGTTGTGGGGCAGACTGCGACGAATGAGCACCATTGCGTGGATCGCCCTGGGGTCGGTGGCCGCCTGGGTGTGGCTGCTGCTGGGGCAGGGCTTCTTCTGGCGTACGGATCAGCGCCTGCCGCGCCGCACGGACCCGCCGCGGTGGCCGTCGGTCGCCGTGGTGGTGCCGGCCAGGGACGAGGCGGAGGTGCTGCCGCTGAGCCTGCCGTCCCTCCTGGCGCAGGACTATCCGGGACCGCTGGAGATCTTCCTCGTGGACGACGGGAGCGAGGACGGTACGGGGGACGTGGCACGCGCTCTGGCCGTACGGTGCGGAGGGCCGCCGTTGACGGTGGCGTCGCCCGGGGCGCCGGAACCCGGCTGGACCGGGAAGCTGTGGGCGCTGCGGCACGGAATCGGGCTCGCACGCGCGCGTGGGGAAGGAGAAGGGGCGGGCGGTCCGGCGTACCTGCTGTTGACGGACGCGGACATCGCGCACGAGCCGGACAGCCTGCGCGAGCTGGTCGCCGCCGCCACCGCGAACGGCCTCGACCTGGTGTCGCAGATGGCACGTCTGCGGACGGCGACCGCCTGGGAGAGACTCGTCGTGCCGGCGTTCGTCTACTTCTTCGCGAAGCTGTATCCGTTCCGCCGGGTCAACAAGCCGGGGGCGCGGACGGCGGCCGCAGCGGGCGGGTGTGTACTGCTGCGTACGGAGACGGCCGAGCGGGCGGGCGTTCCGGAGTCGATTCGGCACGCCGTGATCGACGACGTGGCACTGGCCCGGGCGGTCCGGAAGGCCGGTGGCCGGATCTGGCTGGGGCTGGCCGACCGGGTGGACAGCGTCCGTCCGTATCCCCGGCTGGTGGATCTGTGGCGGATGGTGGCCCGCAGCGCGTACGCCCAGCTGTGGCACAACCCGGTCCTGCTGATCGGGACGGTGGCGGGTCTGGGGGTGGTGTACCTGGCGCCGCCCGCCGCCGTGTGCGCGGGCCTGTTCGCGGGGGACGCGAGGGCCGGGGTGCTGGGTGCGGTGGCGTGGGCGATGATGGCGGGGACGTACGTCCCGATGCTCCGCTACTACCGGCAGTCGCTGTGGCAGGCGCTTGTGCTGCCTTTCACGGCGTCCCTCTATCTGTGCATGACGGTCGATTCGGCGGTTCGGCACTACCGGGGCCGCGGTGCCGCCTGGAAGGGCCGCACCTATCCTCGTCCCGAGGCCCTGCCGGAGAGGTGACGGCTCATCAGGTCCGGAACCGGAAAGACGAAGCCCGCACCACAGCGCACTTTTCCCGGCACGTGGAGTAACGCCGACCGAATTCGATGTTGATGCGAGGGGAAGACTCCGCCCGCCCGGCGGAACATTGATCCAATTTAAGCATGGACATGCAGAAGCCCCGTCCCCGCCCACCACCCGCCGGATTTATGTATGGGGCACCTTGCGGACGCGTCTCGGCACGCACCGCGGACCTGCCGGTAACCCCCCGCCAGCCTGGCCTTTACACGGACGGTGACCGTTTTTCCCAGGTTCGCTCGTATTGGCGATCCGCCGCCACTCACGCCGCGTAAAACAACCTGCTTATCGGCCTCCCCAACCAGCACATCGTGGGCTTAACTTATGTGTCATGACCTCCCCCCGTTCCTACGGCGGCGCTTACTACGACGCGCCGTCGTTCCCGGACACCCCGATCTACGACTCTCTCGTCGCGGAACGGGGCACGCCTCAGATCGCGCCGATCCGAGTGCCCGCCGCCTACGACACCGGCAACTCCTACCTGCCGGCGCTCCCCGCGGCCCTTCCCGCCCTCCCGGCGGCTCCCTCCCAGCCCATGCCGTCCTACGGCGGCTCGTACGGTTATCCCCAGCAGGCAGCGCCGCAGCCCGCCCCGCTGCAGCACATGCCGGCGCCGTACATCCCGCAGCAGCCGACGGCCCCCCGCGGTGGCTACGGCTACCCGGGGCCACAGCCCCAGCACCAGTCCCGGCCGGTTCCGACCGGGTACGAGGCGATGCGTCCGGCGGCGCCGCGGCCCGTTCCGGCGCCCGCGCCCTCCCCGTACGACGACCCGTACAACCGCCCCTATCGGGGCGGGGGGTACTGACCGTTCCCTAGGGATGTCATGCGTGCTGGCAGGATGAGGTCATGCCGAATCCTGCCCTGCACTCCCTGTACGTCCGTCCGGTCAAGTCCCTCGGCGGGTCGTCACCCGTCGAGGCGGCGGTCGAGCCTTGGGGGCTCACCGGGGACCGCCGCTGGATGCTGATCGACGCCACGGCGAAGGTGGTCACCCAACGTCAGCACGCACGGCTGGCGTTGGCCTTCGCGGAGCAGTCGCCCGACGGGGGGATCAGGGTGTCCGCACCGGGCATGGAGCCGCTGCCGGTCGCCGTACCGGAGCCGGCGGCCATCGTTCCGGCGGACATCTTCCAGACGAAGGTGGAGACGGTACCGGCCGGGGCGGCCGCCGACGAGTGGTTCAGCACCTACCTGGGCGAGGACGTCCGGCTGGTGCACCTGGACGACCCGGCCCGCCGCCGTCCCATCAACCCGAAGTACGCGCGGCCCGGGGAGACCGTCAACTTCGCCGACGGCTACCCCGTACTCGTCACGACCGTCTCCTCGCTGGACGCCCTCAACTCCCTCATCGCCCAGGGCGACCACCCCGACGAGGGCCCGCTGCCCATGGACCGCTTCCGGCCCACCGTGGTCGTCGAGGGCACCGCCCCCTGGGCCGAGGACCACTGGACGCGTGTCGCGATCGGCGAGGTCACCTTCCGCGTCGCCAAGCCGTGCGCCCGCTGCGTGGTGACCACCACCGACCAGCGAACCGCGCAGCGCGGCAAGGAACCGCTGCGCACCCTGACCCGGCACCGCCTCATAGGCAAGAAGATGATCTTCGGCCAGCTTCTGGTCCCCGAGCACACCGGCACCCTGCGGGTGGGCGACCCCGTGGAGATCCTCGGCTAGCGGCCTCTCGGTCCGTCGCAGAGGCCGCATAGGCCGTGGCTTCATGGGAACCCGGGAGCCCCGCAGACGCGTTGACGGACACGAAAGGGGGTGCGGGCTTGTGCGTGCGGTCGTCGGACTCTGGCGCTGGCGGCACAATCCCCTGTGCCGGACCACCGATCTCGCCGAGGCCTGGGTGGCGCTCGTCGCCCTGCTGATGATCTGTGTCGCCGCTCCGGTCACCGGCCTGGTCACCGGGGCGCTGACCCACGCCTCGCTCCAGCAGTCGGCGCGGCTGGAGCAGGAGCAGCGCCATCCCGCCACCGCCCGGGTGCTCGACCACGACGAGCGGGCCGAGAACCCGCGGCCGGCGGCGCGCGACACGGAGGCGGCCACCGACCACCAGATACGCAGGTCGGTGCCGGCCCAGTGGACCGGGCCCGACGGCACGCTCCACACCGGGCCGCTGACCACCGCGCGGCACGACGCCGCCCCGGGCGACACCTTCCGCATCTGGACGGACGGCCGGGGCCGGCCGGTCGACCCGCCCATGACCGAGGAGACCGCACTCGACCACGCCGTGCTCGCGGGCATCGGCACCACGCTCCTGTCGGCCGGACTCGTCGAAGGTGTCAGGCGGGTCGTCGTATGGCAGCTGACGCAACGGCGGTACGCGCGACTGGACCGTGCCTGGGCGCAGGCAGGTCCGGACTGGGGCAGGACGGGCGCGGGCAGCTGACCTCGTCGTCACCGCGGTGGCCGACCGGTCAACTCGCCCCCGCCGCGCGCGCTACGGTGGTGCGATCGTCCGGAAAAACGCGCGGCGCACGAGGTGGGGGCAGAGCAGCACCATGGCACAGGGCACGGTCCAGGTGACGCACACCGGCACATCGCGGTGGCGGCGCCGCACGGGCGAGTACGCGTCCCTCGCCGCGGCCCTGGAGGCCGCCGGTGACGGCGATGTCCTGACCATCTCCCCCGGGACGTACCGGGAGAATCTGGTCCTCCAGCGCGCCGTCACCCTGCGGGGCACGGAAGGCGCGGTCGGTTCGGTACGCATCGCCCCCGCCGACGGGGTACCGCTGACCGTGCGGGCCTCGGCCACCGTGCAGGACCTGTACGTGGAGGGCCAGGACACCTCGGCGCCCGCGCTGCTGATCGAGGACGGCACCCCGGAGCTGCTGGACCTGCGGATCGTGACCCGCTCGGCGGCCGGGGTGGAGGTGCGGGGAGCGGCGCGTCCCACCGTACGGCGCTGCACGGTCGACAATCCGGCGGGGGTGGGCATCGGCGTTCTGGACGGTGCGGGCGGCGTGTTCGAGGAGTGCGAGGTGGTCTCGGCGGGACAGTCGGGCGTCTCGGTGCGCGGTGGCGCGCACCCCCGCCTGGAGCGCTGCCGGGTCCACCACGCCTCCGGCGCGGGGCTGTCCGTCACGGGTGAGGGCAGCGGCCTGGAGGCGATCGGCTGCGAGGTGTACGAGATCAAGGGCAGCGGCGTCCAGATCGCCTCCCGGGCCGCGGCCCACCTCACCGACTCGTCCGTGCACCGGACGACGGCCGACGGGATCACCCTCGACACGGACGCCGTGCTGACGCTCTCCGACTGCGACATCCACGACATCCCGGAGAACGCCGTCGACCTGCGGTCCCGTTCCGTGCTGACGCTGACCCGGTCGACGGTGCGGCGGTTCGGCCGCAACGGCCTGTCGGTGTGGGACCCGGGCACGCGGGTGGACGCCAACCAGTGCGAGATCCACGACAGTACGGGCGACTACCCGGCGGTCTGGGTCAGCGACGGTGCAACGGCCGTCCTGGACTCGTGCCGCGTCCACGACGTGCCGGACGCGCTGTTCGTCCTCGACCGCGGCTCGCGCGCCGACGTGGTGGACAGCGACCTCTCCCAGGTGCGGAACACGGCGGTGTCGGTCAGCGACGGTGCCACCGCGCAGCTCGACGACTGCCGTATCCGGGAGGCGTCCACCGGGGCCTGGTTCCGCGACCACGGCAGCGGCGGCACCCTCAGCGGGTGCACCATCGACTCCGTACAGACCGGTGTCATCGTCACCAAGGGCGCCGATCCGACGATCGAGCGGTGCACGGTCACCTCCCCCGCCGAGGCGGGGTTCTATGTGTCGGCGGAGGGCCGCGGCACCTTCCAGGGCTGCCGGGTGACGGGCAGCGGGGGATACGGCTTCCATGTCATGGACGGCTGTCGTACGACGCTGAGGCGGTGCCGTACGGAGCGGTGTACACGCGGTGGATACGAGTTCGGAGAGGAGGGGCCCGTCGTCGAGGACTGCACCGGCGACGAGAGCGGCGTCCTGACCGCCCGGACCGGGACGACGTCTCCGGCCGCGACCCTGTCGGTCGGCGGACTGCTCGGTACGGTGGCTTCCCGCGTCGAGCCCCGAGTGCCGCTCCAGTCCCTGCCCCCGGCACCGGCGGAAAGCCCGGCGGCGGCCGTGCCGGAGCCTCCCGCGCGCAGCTCCCAGGACGTACTGGGCGAACTCGACGCTCTGGTGGGCCTGGACAGCGTCAAGCGCGAGGTCCGCACCCTCACCAACATGATCGAGGTCGGCAGGAGACGCCAGGAGGCCGGCCTCAAGGCCGCATCCGTCCGCCGCCACCTGGTCTTCACCGGCTCCCCCGGCACCGGCAAGACGACCGTCGCCCGGCTGTACGGCGAGATCCTGGCGTCCCTGGGGGTGCTGGAGCGCGGGCACCTCGTCGAGGTGTCACGCGTGGACCTGGTGGGCGAGCACATCGGCTCGACCGCGATCCGCACCCAGGAGGCGTTCGGCCGGGCGCGCGGCGGGGTGCTGTTCATTGACGAGGCGTACGCGCTGTCCCCCGAGGACTCGGGGCGGGACTTCGGGCGTGAGGCGATCGACACGCTGGTGAAGCTGATGGAGGACCACCGGGACGAGGTCGTGGTGATCGTCGCCGGGTACACGGCCGAGATGGAGCGGTTCCTGACCGTCAACCCGGGTGTGGCGTCCCGCTTCTCACGGACGATCACCTTCAACGACTACGTCCCCGACGAGCTGCTGCGGATCGTCCGGCAGCAGGCGGAGGACCACGAGTACCGGCTCGCCGAGGGGACGGCCGAGGCGCTGCTGAAGTACTTCACGGAACTGCCGAAGGGGCCCGCGTTCGGCAACGGCCGTACCGCCCGTCAGACGTTCGAGTCGATGGTCGAACGGCACGCGGGCCGGGTCGCCGGGCTCACCGAGATGAGCACCGACGACCTGACCCTGCTCTACCCGGAGGACCTGCCCGAGCTGCCCTGAGCCTCGTCGGATGAGCCTGCTCCGCCGCGCTGCTCGGGTACCGGCGCCGGCAGCGGCAGGGCGGGCGGAAGCCGGTCGAGCAGTACGGTGCGTTCCTTGGCGAACACCGGGTCGGCCTGGTAGTCGCCGTGACCCAGGATCGGTTCGGGCAGCGGGTGCTCGTGGGTGCGGCCGTAGACCACCGGATCGCGCAGCGCCCTGTGGTCGACCTCCGGCTTGCCTCCTTCGGCGGGGAGGTTCACCGGGCCGCCTATCGGATCGGTGCGGCGCCACAGGTTGCGCCAGCAGTGCAGCTCCCGGTGGAGGGCGCCCAGGGGCCCCGGCCCGAAGTAGGCGGGGAACCACCGTCCGTACAGCCGCTCCAGGGGCGATCCGTAGGTGAGCAGCGCGACCCGGCGGCGGGTGCCGGCCGGGAGCTGCCAGACGGCCGCCGCGGCCAGCACGCTGCCCTGGGAGTGTCCGGAGATGACCAGGCGCCCGCCCGTACGGCTGGTCCAGGACGACATGCGCCAGGCCAGATCCGGCACGGCCCGCTCGGCGTAGCAGGGCGGGGCGAAGGGGTGGGCGGCGCGCGGCCAGAACGTGCCGACGTCCCAGAGGATGCCGATGGTGCGGCGGGCGGAGGCGTCCTTGTAGGCGCGGCGGCCCCAGGTGACGAACAGTATGAAACCGAAGCCGATCAGCCAGGACCCCAGCGCCTGCGCCGTCTCGGCCGCGCTCTCCACGAACGGGTGCCGTCCGGTGAAGGCCCTGCCGGGGACCGTTTCGCTCACCCACGCGCCGACGAGCGCTCCGGCGCCCAGCAGGAGGGTCGCGCCGGAGACGAGGCCGACGATGGCGGGTGCCGCGTCGGTGAGGGCGGCACGCGCGCGCGTGCCGGCGATGCGGCGGGTACGGACGGCGTCCGGCTTCTCGCCCTCGTACTCGGCCTCCACGACGGGCGCCAGGCGGCGGGCGGTGAGCGCGGTGCGGACGGCGAGGACGACCGTGGGGACGAGCAGCAGGACCAGCAGGACGGGGATGACGGAGGCCTGCCAGCTGAGCAGCACGGGCGGCCCGATGGGGTCCTCCCCGGTGCCGGGTGTGGCCGGGCCGTCGAGCCAGTCGGCGACGCGCTGCGCGACGCCGCCGCTCATGACGCCGCCGAGCGCGCAGGCGAGCATCGCGACGGCGGGGCCGCCGAGCCCGTACAGGACGGTACGGGCGTGGGGGGCGCGCCGGTGCAGCCGCAGCGCCACGACGGCGAGGGCCAGGACGAGGGCGCCCTGGGAGAGGACGATCACGCTGAACGTGGTGTCGCCGGGAAGGGTGCCGGCGGAGCGCCAGCCGGGGCGGGACGAGGCGGCGTAGAGCACCGCGAGGACGAGCAGGGCGATGGAGGTGCCGGGCAGCCAGCTGACGACGGCGCGGTCGAGTTTGTTGTCGAGCCGCTTCTCGCTGCGGCCCCGGCGGCACACGACCCAGATGACGACCAGCGCTCCGGCGAACAGGGCGGCCTCCAGGACCCAGCCGAGCGCCTCACGGGCCGCACCGGCCGTGTTCCGGTCGTACCGTGCCGCTGCCCCGCCGACCGCGGCGGCCACGGTGAGGAACCCGGCGGCGGTGTGCGCGGCACGCAGCCGGGCGACGAGGCGCCGCCCGTACCAGAAGCCGGGCCGGCCGAGCGCGGGCCGCAGCCGCCGACCGGGCGTGCCGTCGCCGTCCAGCGCGCCCCGGGGCGGGCGCTGGGCCTCGTACGCGCTCCAGGTGCGGTTGGACAGGTACCACAGGAGCCCCACCAGTGCGGTGGGGACGACGGCGGCGAGGGCCAGGCGGCGGCCGGGCTGGGACCACCAGCCGCCCTCGGCGGCCGACATGAACCCGAGCCAGGACCGTTCCTGCGTACAGCGGGCGGACCCGGCGCACTGCCAGGCCGTCAGGTCCAGGGCGACCTCGCACGCGGCGGCCGTGAGCAGCACCGTCAGGCTCAGGGCGACGAGCCGCACCAGCACGCCGTAGAGCCGGACGGAAGCGGCCTGGCGCTCGGCGGGCGGACGCATCCAGTGGGCCAGGTTGGCCACCATGAACGGCAGGAGCAGCAGCCATAAGGCACGGGAGCCGTTGCCGGACGTGAGGTTGCACCAGCAGTACGCCTCCGGGACCGGCCGTCCGTCGGCGAACCGTTCCGGTTCCTTCTCCGCGTGCTGGTCGACGGTGCGCCGGTAGATCGCCGCCGTCTTGTCGCCGGTCACCCGTACGGTACGGGGATCGTCGAGCATGAGCTCGGGCGTGGTGCCACCGACGCCGTGGACCAGCAGTTCCAGCGCGGCGCCGGGGCGCGTGGGCTCCGGGGTGGCAGGGGGCACGTGGGGGGCTCCCTCTCAGAGTGGGGTCGGAGTGCGGGGCGGGTTCGGGTGACCGGCGGTGACCGGACGTGACAAGAATCGTCGAACGCGGGGGTGGACGGCAGGGTTCTCACGGAATCTCCCCCGGTCTGGCCGGCAGCGTGCAGCGTGTGACAGGAGGCCGGTCTGTCGCCGCACGGCCCGTGGCAGGATGATGACCCTTGGCCAGCGGTGTTGACGATAGGGAAGGACCGGCCACTGCGGTGAGCGACAACCAGAACCTCCTCGCGGAGCAGCGGCGCGCCTTGATCCTGGACGAGGTGAGGCGGCGCGGCGGGGTACGGGTCAACGAGCTCACCCGCAGACTCAACGTCTCCGACATGACGATCCGCCGGGACCTTGACGCGCTGGCGCGGCAGGGCGTCATCGAGAAGGTGCACGGCGGCGCCGTGCCGCTCGTCGAGGCGAGCACTCATGAGCCGGGGTTCGAGGCGAAGTCGGCGCTGGAGCAGGGCGCCAAGGAGGACATCGCGCGGGCGGCCGCGGTGATGGCGACGCCGGGCAGCGCGATCGCCCTGTCGGGTGGTACGACGACGTACGCGCTGGCTCAGCATCTGCTGGACGTGCCGGATCTGACGGTGGTGACCAACTCGGTGCGGGTGGCCGATGTGTTCCACACCGCGCAGCGCACCGGTTCGGGCGGTGCGCCCCGGCCGGGCGCGGCGACCGTGGTGCTGACGGGCGGGGTGCGGACCCCGTCGGACTCGCTGGTCGGGCCGGTGGCCGACCAGGCGATCCGCTCGCTCCACTTCGACGTGCTGTTCCTCGGGGTGCACGGCATCTCGGTGGAGGCCGGGCTGTCCACGCCGAACCTCGCGGAGGCGGAGACCAACCGGCGCTTCATCCGCTCCGCGCGGCGGGTGGTGGTCGTGGCGGACCACACCAAGTGGGGCACGGTCGGTCTGAGTTCCTTCGCGCGGCTGGACGAGATCGACGCCCTGGTGACGGACGGCGGCTTGTCGGACGAGGCCCGCGCCGAGATGACGGAGCACCTGCCGGGGCTGGTCGTGGCGGGCGAGGAGGACGCCGCCTGACGGTCGCTCCCGGTGGGCACCGGCACGGGCCTCGGCACGCATACGATCGCGGCATGGCCCTGTTCCGGATCGTCCGTGATGCCCCGCTGTCCCCCGCCGAGGCGTGGCGGCGGCTCACCGACTGGCCGGCCCATGCGGCGCGGGTCCCGTTGACCCGTGCCACGGCGGTGACTCCGGGGCCCGTGCGGGCGGGCAGCCGGTTCACGATGCGTACCGGGATCGGGCCCGCAGGGTTCGACGACCCCATGGAGGTCGTCCGCTGCGAGCCGCCGGGGCCGGACGGTACGGCCGGGGGCGCGGGCGCGGGCATGGGCGTGTGCCGGCTGGAGAAGCGCGGCCGGGTGATCACCGGGTGGGCCGAGATCGAGGTGCGGGAGACCGCTCCGGGCTCGGTCCGGGTGACGTGGACGGAGGAGCTGCGCGTACGCGGCTTGCCCCGGGTGTGCGACGCGGTGCTCGCGTGTGCGGGCCGATGGGTCTTCGGCCGGGCCCTGTCCGGCCTCATGGGGGACAACTGACGGGCCACCAGCTATGGTGTGGGGCCCAGGTCGTGTCCGCGAAGTCCCGTCAGCCGGGCGGCGCCTGTCGACGCAGCACGTCGCGTCGTGGCTGCGGGTCGCCGACGCCCCTGCCGCGGCGGGGGCCCCGCCGCCTTGCGGTCGCACGCACCGGACGACATCGCCCGGTCCGCCTTCCGGGCGGACGCACTGCTTCGCGGGCCCTGCCTGGCGCCGCCATCCCCCTCACATGCTGGAGGTACGGTCCCATGGCACGCCGACTGCGCCCGGTGCGGCTCGACTTCCTCGAGTCCGCTCCCCTGCGTCTCGTCTTCGACACGGAACTGGCCGCGCCGCCCCCGGCGGTGTACCGGGCACTCGCCGACGAGGTCGCCGACAGTCCTTCCTGGTTCACCGCCATCGCCGCCGCCCGGCCGACCGCCGGCGGCGCCGGCCGGGAGATACGGCTGCGCGGCGGTGTGGTCTTCCAGGAACGGATCATGGTCACGGACGCGGGTGAACGCTACGCCTACCGGGTCGAGGAGACCAACGCCCCCGGCGTACGGGCGCTGATGGAGGAGTGGCTTCTGACACCGGCACCGCACGGGACCGGCACCCGCGTGCGGTGGACGATGGCGGCCGAGGGCACCGCACCGTTCCGGCTGGTGATGCGGCTGGCCCGGTCCGGCGTGGGCCGGTCGTTCCGGGACGCGATGCGCAACCTGGACCGCAGACTCGCGTCGTCACCGGCCCCGTGACATCTCACTCGTCCGGCGCGCGCGGGCGCCGGGCATCCGGGGTAGGCCGTCCGGGGGCCGGTCATCCGGGCCGGCCATCCGGCATCGGTCATGGCGGGCCGGTCATCCGGCATCGCTCATGGCGGGCCCGTCCGGCCAGACGCCGCTGCTGAGGAACTCGTCGATGGCGGCGCTGTACGGGGCGATGTCCAGGCCCTGTTCGGCGAGCCAGGTGTCGGAGTAGTACTTGTCCAGGTAGCGGTCGCCCGGATCGCAGATCAAGGTGACGACGCTGCCGGTGCGGCCCTCCGCGACCATCTCGGCGACGATCTTCAGCGCGCTCCACAGGCCGGTCCCGGTCGAGCCGCCCGCCTTGCGCCCGATGGCGTTCTCCAGGGCCCGTACGGCGGCCACGCTCGCCGCGTCGGGCACCTTCATCATCCGGTCGATGGCGCCGGGCACGAAGCTCGGCTCCATCCGGGGCCGGCCGATGCCTTCGATGCGCGAGCCGCAGTCGCTGGAGGCGTCGGCGTTTCCGGTGGTCCAGCCCTCGAAGAAGCAGGAGTTCTCGGGGTCGGGGACGCAGAGGCGGGTGTCGTACATCATGTAGTGGACGTAGCGGGCGATGGTCGCGGAGGTGCCGCCCGTTCCGGCCGTCGCGACGATCCAGGCGGGTTCCGGATAGCGCTCCAGCCTCAGCTGCTGATAAATCGACTCGGCGATGTTGTTGTTGCCGCGCCAGTCGGTGGCCCGCTCCGCGTACGTGAACTGGTCCATGTAGTGACCGCCCGTGGCGATGGCGAGGGCGGCGGACTCCTCGTACATCTTGCGCGAGTCGTCGACGAAGTGGCACTGCCCGCCGTGGAATTCGATGAGACGGATCTTCTCCGGGCTCGTGGTGCGCGGCATCACGGCGATGAACGGCACACCGATCAGGCTCGCGAAGTAGGCCTCGGAGACGGCGGTCGAGCCGCTGGACGCCTCGATGACGGGCTTCCCGGGACGGATCCAGCCGTTGCACAACCCGTAGAGGAACAGCGAACGCGCCAAGCGGTGCTTGAGGCTGCCGGTCGGGTGGGTCGACTCGTCCTTGAGGTACAGGTCGATACCCCACCGCTCGGGCAGCGGGAAGCGCAGGAGGTGCGTGTCGGCGGACCGGTTGGCGTCCGCCTGGACCTTGCGCACGGCTTCTTTCAGCCACGTCCGGTACGCCGGGTCACTGCGGTCCACGTCGATGGTCGTGGCCGGTCCGGCCGGCTGCTGCGTCTGCTCTGCTTGCCCCATGGTGCTCACGCGCCACTCCTCGTCCTTCTCTCCCCTGCTGCCCCACCCCGAACATACCTCCCTCACCTGCACAAACGATGACTTTGATGCCCCATAGGGAACGCTTGCAGAGCCGGTCGGCACGGCATGGGGGCGCACCGCCCGGTGGTACGCGGCGCAAGGGGCGCGTCATCCAGCGCGGTACACGGCGCAGGGGGCGCATCCGGCTACGCGCCCTGGCGTACCGGCGGCCACTTGTGCAGACTGACCGGCATAAACCTGCGCGAAGGGGGCTGGGCACGTCATGGCTGAGGCTGATTTCAGTGCCACAGGCGTACGGATCGAGCGGTGGCCGCGTTCGCTGACCCGGGCGGGCGAGGTCCTGATCAAGGACGGCAGGCTGGCACTCCTCACCAGCTACGGACGGGTGATCGATACGGCGCCGGTACGAGCGGTCAGGGCCGGCCGGCCCTGGTTCGCGGGGCGCGACGACGCCATGGTGGCGACGCTCAACGGCACGCGGTACCGGCTGACCATGGGACAGCGCGGCGGGGAGCCGGGAGGGGCGGCGGCGACGGCAGTGGCCGGCCGCCTGCTCGAGGCCGTCCACCGCGCGGGTGGCCGCAGGGACTGACAGAAGCAACAGCAGGGACCCACGGGTAACCGGTTGCCGCGAGTTGCGAAGCGGTCACCGCTGGTCCACGCTGGACTGACATCACTACCCAGGGTGCACCGGCGGTGACGCTGTGATCCAGCCCGCCGGACCAACAGCCAGCCAACTACTGGATCCGATCTCCGTCTTCTTCCGGACCTCATTTCGGGGAGTCGCAGCCGTGATCAGCCAGGCAAGCAGGCAGTGCACGGTAGAGCTCCAAGCCCTGCCGTCGCGGATCGGTCAGGTCCGCAGAATCGTTTCGGCGCAGTTGCGCTACTGGAATCTCGATTGTCTGATCGAGAAGGCCGCGCTCGGTGTCACCGAGCTCCTGACAAATGTCCACCAGCACGCCCAGCCCGACAAGGTGTGCACCGTCGAGATCGAGCTGCTGCTCGACCGGCTGACGGTCTCGGTCCACGACCACGACCCCCGCCTCCCCACCGTCAACATGTCCGGCCCGATGGCCACTTCGGGCCGCGGCCTGGCCCTGATAGAGGCGGTCAGCGAGAGCTGGGGTGCCAGGCCGCAGGGCGAATCCGGGAAGGTCGTGTGGTTCACCCTTCCGGCGCCGTCGTCCACACCCCTCCCGATACCGCCTCTTCCCGTGTACGGAGCGGCCACCAGCGGTCCTTTCACCGGCACCGTGCCCTTCGGGGACCTGGCCGAGGCGGCGGACGCGGTGCGCGAACGAGCCGCCGTCCGGCCGGCCGTGGCGGGCTGACGGAGGATGCCGCTGGGCGCCTCCTGGCGCACTGGGCCGGGACGAGCGGTGCGCTGCTGAAGGTGCCGCTCCCGGCGAGCATCTGCCGGGCCGGTGCCTACCGGGCCGGCGGGCGGCGACGCCGCCGTGCGTGGCCGGGGCTCACCCCTTGCCGGGGGTGGTACGTCCGAACTGCTCCTCCAGGACGGAGAGCCGTCGCCAGAAGATCACGGCGGCCCAGAGCAGCGGGAAGAAGAAGATCCAGGGGCCGGGGCCGTCGTGGGCGAGCGCTTCATCTCGGTCAGCTCCTTCTGAGTGGTCGTCTGCGGTTGCTCCCGAGACTGCCTCCGAAGGGGTGCCCCCGTCGTCGTACGGTCAGCGACAGTACGCATACGACGAGCGGAGTAAGCTCGCCCGTGACGGAGGGGGAAGTCATGAGCGAGGACCGTGAGGATGTGGTCGTCCACTGGCGACCCGGCTGCCCGTTCTGCATGAAGCTGCGTCTCCAACTGCGTTTCACGGGTCTGCGGTACACCGAGGTGAACATCTGGAAGGACCGCGAGGCAGCGGCTTTCGTCCGCTCGGTCGCCGACGGCAACGAGACCGTGCCGACGGTGAGCGTGGCGGGGACGGTGCTGGTGAACCCGTCGCTGCGGCGGTTGCTGAAGGCGGTCAAGGAGCACGCCCCGCACCTGTTGTGACCCTGACGGCCAGGCCGGTACCGGCATCGGGTACGCCATGCCGAGCACCCGGCGCGTCGGTCCGCCCGGGTGGCGTGCGCATGAACTCCCCCGGCCGCGGCCGATGTACGGCACGTCGGTCGGCCCGGTTGCGGGAACCGTTGGCCGGCGGCGGCCTTACGCGTCTGCGCGGCATGGGCGGATCGCATGACCGGGGGACTTCACGGCACGCGCAGCCACGCACGGCCGCGCAGCCGCGCGCGATACGGGCGGCCCGGCGCGAGGCGGGCGGCTCACCCGGCCCGGGCGGCCATGCGCGATGCGGAGACAGCTCCCGCGATACGGGCGGCTCCGCATGCGTCGGCGGGATACGCGGCCGGCGCCCCCGCACCGCGCGTAGCGGGTTACGCGGCCGGGCGGCCCAGGGCGGCGAGGGGGTCGTCCAGCACCGGTTGCCAGGCCAGTTCGGCCGCGCCGGCGAGGCTGTTGTGGTCCAGGGTGCAGCCCAGGATGGGTACGCCGCCGCTGCGGCCCCACAGGCTGCGGTCGGCGACCACCGCGCGGAGCCGCTCGGGGTCGGCGGCGAGGAGCTCGCGGTGCAGGCCGCCGAGGATGATGCGGTCGGGGTTGAGGATGTTGACCAGGCCGGCCAGCCCCAGGCCGAGGCGGTCGATGAGCTCCTCGGTGGCCGCCCGTACCCCCGGGTCGCCGGGGTGGTCGCGGAGCAGGTCGCGGCTCTGCTGGAGCAGGGAGACCTCGGGGCCGGGTTCGCGGCCGGCGGCCGTGAGGAAGGCGAGCGGGTCGGCCTCGACGTCCAGACAGCCGCGGCTGCCGCAATAACAGGGCCGTCCCTCGGGGTTGACGGTGAGGTGGCCGACTTCGAGGGCGAGCCCGGAACTGCCGGTGTGCAGGCGCCCGTCGAGGACGAGGGCGCCGCCGACGCCGCGGTGCCCGGTGGCGACGCACAACAGGTGCTGGGCGCCGCGGCCCGCGCCGTGCCGGTGCTCGGCCAGGGCGGCGAGGTTGACGTCGTTGCCGGTGAAGGCGGGGCCGCCGATACCGGCCGCCCGGACCAGCTCCGCGAAGATGTCGCGGACGGGCGCCCCGGCGGGCCACGCGAGGTGGAGCGGGTTGAGGGCGGTGCCCTCCGGCTCGGCCACCGCGGAGGGCACGGCGAGGCCGGCGCCCACGCAGCGGCGCCCGCTCTCGCGCAGCAGCCCGGCGCCCGCCTCGACGACGGCGGCCAGGACCTGCGCCGGGTCGGCCGAGACGGTCACGCAGCCGGGCGCCGTGGCCACGATGCGGCCGCCGAGGCCGACGAGGGCGGCCCGGAAGCCGTCGGCGTGGACCTGGGCGGCGAGCGCCACGGGCCCGTTCTCGTCGACCGTGAGCCGGTGCGAGGGCCGGCCCTGGGAACCGGCGGCGGCGCCGGGGCGGGAGTCGACGCGGATGAGGCCGAGGGCTTCCAGTTCGGCGGCGACGGCACCGGCCGTGGCGCGGGTGACACCGAGCTCGGCGGTGAGGACGGCACGGGTGGGGGCGCGTCCGGTGTGCACCAGCTCCAGCGCGGGGCCGAGCGCGCTGCGGCCTCTGTCCAGCCGGGGTGATCGGGTCGTGGTCGCCTTGCCGTTCATGGGGGCGAGTCTCCCATGATCCAGCGGGCCGTCCGGCCCGGCGGTGCTGTTTCGGCCCCTCGTGGACGGGTACTGCGGGCGGCAGGATCGCCGAGGGCGCGGAGGGTTCGTCGCGCACGGTTCGCCGCGCACGGTTCCGGGAGGTTTCATGGCACGCGCCGCACACGCCGCACGCGCCCACAGCGACAGCGGGACGACGGTCCGGGCCCTGCTCGACAAGGAGGGCCGCACATACGCGGAGGCGGCCGGGATCCGCCTCAAGGACACCCCTCAGCCGCTGTACCAGCTCCTCGTCCTGGCTCATCTGCTGAGCGCCCGGATCAGGGCCGACACCGCGGTGGCGGCGGCCCGCGCCCTGTTCGCCGCAGGGATGCGGGACGCGCGGCACATGCGTGACGCCACGTGGCAGCAGCGGGTGGACGCACTCGGCGAGGGCGGTTACCGCCGCTACGACGAGAGGACGTCGACCCAGCTGGGCAAGGCCGCGGAGCTGGTGGTCGACACCTATGGCGGCGATCTCCGGCGGTTGCGCGACAAGGCCGGCGGTGACGTGCGGGAGCTCCGCACGCTGCTCCAGGAGGTGCCGGGTATCGGCCCGGCCGGGGCGGACATCTTCGTGCGCGAGGTGCAGGGAGTGTGGCCGGAGGTGGCGCCGTACCTGGGCGAGAAGGCCCTGGAGGGAGCCAGGCGGCTGAGCCTCCCGGCGGACCCGGAGACGCTGGCCCGCCTGGTCGGGAAGGAGGAACTGCCCGCGCTGGCCGCCGCGCTGGTGCGTGCCGCGCTGGACAAGCACGTCGTCGACGAGGTCCACGAGACAGCCAACGAGACACAGGGAGGATCCGGATGACCACCGACCACGGCGGACTTCCGCTGCCCGATTACGACGAGCTGCCCGTCGGCACGCTGGAGCACCGCATCCGGTCGCTCAGCGTCCCGGAGCTCGACCAGTTGCTGCACTACGAGCATGAGCACGCCGACCGCGCCATGGTCGTGCAGGTGCTGACGGCGCGGAAGCGGCAACTGGACGCCGGAGCCCCCCTGTCCGGTGGCAACCCCGCCGCCTTCAAGCCCGAGACGGCCGGTCGCGGCCACGGTGGCTCGCCCGTGACGCCCGCCACGTCACCGGAGCCCATGAGCCCGCCGCCGCACGGTACACCGGACCAGCGGGGCAAGCCGAAGGGCAACCGCACCGGCTGACACCGTCGTTGCCCGAGAACCGCCGGGCGCCCTGGCGAACCACGCCGGCCCGGCGGTTGATGGCTGCCGCCCCGGACCCCTATCCTGAGTTTGTGCCGCTACTAAACAAACTACGGACGTCCGTTCCCGGGGGATCCGGCGGACACCCCGCCGAGCGCTCCCTGACCCGCCTCCGCACCGCCCTGACCTTGTTCTTCGCCCTCGACGGCTTCCTGTTCGCCGGCTGGGTGGTCCGTATCCCGGCCATCAAGCAGCAGACCGGAGCCTCCGCCGGCGACCTCGGGCTCGCCCTCCTCGGCGTATCGGCCGGGGCGGTCGTGACGATGACGCTCACGGGCCGGCTGTGCCGGCGCTTCGGCAGCCACCCGGTGACGGTCGCCTCGGCGGTGCTGCTCAGCCTGAGCATCGCGCTCCCTCCGCTCACCCACTCGGCGCTCGCGCTGGGCCTGGTGCTGCTGGTCTTCGGCACCGGGTACGGCGGCATCAACGTGGCCATGAACAGTGCCGCCGTCGATCTGGTGGCCGCGCTGCGCCGCCCGGTGATGCCCAGCTTCCATGCCGCGTTCAGCCTCGGCGGCATGGTCGGTGCCGGGCTCGGCGGCCTGGTCGCGGGCGGCCTCTCGCCCACCGCGCACCTCCTCGGCCTCACGGTCGCGGGCCTCGTGCTGACGGCGGTCGCCGGCCCCGTACTCCTGCGCCACCCCTCCCCCGCCACGCCGGAGGCGGTGCCCGCCGAGGGGCGGGCGCCGGGCGGCCGCCTCGACGGCCGGTCGCGCAGGCTCGTGACCGTCTTCGGGGTGATCGCGCTGTGCACGGCGTACGGAGAGGGCGCGCTGGCCGACTGGGGGGCGCTCCACCTGGAGCAGGACCTGCACACGCACCCCGGTGTGGCGGCCGCCGGTTACTCGGTGTTCGCCCTCACCATGACCGCCGGACGCCTCTCCGGCACGGCGATGCTGGAGCGGCTCGGGCAGACCCGCACCTTGGTGGCGGGCGGGGCGACCGCGGCCACCGGCATGCTGCTGGGCGCGTTGGCGCCCACGGTGTGGCTCGCGCTGCTCGGGTTCGCCGTGACGGGGCTGGGCCTGGCGAACATCTTCCCCGTCGCCGTCGCCAGGGCGGGCGCCGTGGCAGGTCCCGCCGGAGTGGCGGCCGCCTCCACGCTCGGCTACGGAGGGATGCTGCTCGGGCCGCCCACGATCGGGTTCCTCGCCGACTGGTTCTCGCTGCCGGTCGCACTGACGACCGTTGCCGTACTGGCGGGAGGCGCGGCCCTGATCGGGTACGCGGCACGCGACGCCACGGCGACGGGGCGGCGGCCGTGACCGCTTCCGGCCATACCGTTGCGGGTGCCGCACTGACAGAATCGCGACATGGAGATCACTGAGCACATCAAGTACCTGGCCATCGAGGGCCAGTTGCTCGCCGACACGGCCGAGCGGGCGGGAACCGGCGCGCCGGTCCCGACGTGTCCCGGCTGGCAGGTACGGGACCTGCTGCGGCACACGGGCATGGTGCACCGGTGGGCCACCGCTTTCGTGACGGAGGGGTACACCTCCTACCAGCCGGCGGCGGGCGAACCCGACCTCGACGGCGGGGAACTGCTCGACTGGTTCCGGGAGGGCCACGGCCGGCTGGTCACCGCACTGACCGAGGCCCCCGACACCCTGGAGTGCTGGGCGTTCCTTCCGGCGCCCTCGCCGCGGGCGTTCTGGGCGCGGCGCCAGGCGCACGAAACCGCCGTGCACCGGGTCGACGCGCAGGCGGCGCTGGGGCCGGGAGCGGCTCGGACGCCGGAGCCGGAGCCCGCGTTCGCCGCCGACGGGATCGACGAGCTGCTGTGCGGCATGCACGCCCGGGAGAAGAGCCGGGTGCGGACCCCGGAGCCGGGCGTCCTGCGCGTACGGGCGACGGACACCGGCGACGTGTGGAGCGTACGGCTGTCGGATCAGGCGCCGCGTGTGGAGCGGACGGCCGAGGGGCCCGCGGACTGCGAACTGAGTGGGCGCGCCGCGCAGTTGTACCTGACGCTGTGGAACCGGCCGCCGGCCGACGCCACGACCGTCACGGTGTCCGGGGACGAGCGGCTGGCACGGCTGTGGCGGGAGACGTCCGCCGTCACCTGGTCGTAGCGCCCGGCTCCGCGGCGAGCATGCGGCGGAGGACGGCACGCTGAAGGGGCTGCACCTCGGCGTGCCGGGCCCGGCCCGCGTCGGTCAGGGCCACGCGTACCCCGCGCCGGTCCTCACTGCACATGCCGCGGGTCACCAGCCCGTCCTTCTCCAGCCGCGCGATCAGCCGCGACAGGGCGCTCTGGCTGAGGTGGACCCGGGAGGCGAGCTCCTGGACGCGGTACGCGCAGCCGCCGTCCTCCGCCACCCCCTCGGCGAGCACGTCGAGGACCTCGAAGTCGCTGGCACCGAGCCCGTGCCGGTGCAGCGCGCGGTCCAGTTCGCACATCGTGCGGGCGTGCAGGGCGAGCACGTCACGCCACTGTTCCACGAGCGCGTGCTCGGACTTCTTCACAGCCATGGAGCCACGTTAGCAGGGAAGACGCCATTTGTTGCACAGGAATTAAATGCGCTTGCATCCAATGCATGTGCATGTACTGTGCTGTGCATGACCTCTCCGCTCAACGCCCCTTCCCCTGCCGTGGGTTCGGCCACGGAGGACCGCTGGAGCCCCCGCCTGTGGGGCACCCTGCTGGTGCTGTGCGCCGCCATGTTCCTCGACGCCCTCGACGTCTCGATGGTCGGCGTCGCCCTGCCGTCCATCGCCACCGACCTCGGCCTGTCCACCGCCACCCTGCAGTGGATCGTCAGCGGCTACATCCTCGGTTACGGCGGTCTCCTGCTGCTCGGCGGCCGCGCGGCCGACCTCCTCGGCCGCCGCCGCGTCTTCCTGATCGCACTGGCCGTCTTCGCGCTCGCCTCCCTGCTCGGTGGGCTCGTCGACTCCGGCCCGCTGCTGATCGCGAGCCGCTTCATCAAGGGCCTGAGCGCCGCGTTCACCGCGCCCGCCGGCCTCTCGATCATCACCACCACGTTCAAGGAGGGCCCGCAGCGCAACCGGGCCCTGTCGATCTACACCACCTGCGCCGCCACCGGCTTCTCCATGGGCCTGGTGCTCTCCGGACTGCTCACCGAACTGAGCTGGCGCTGGACCATGCTGCTGCCCGCGCCCATCGCACTCATCGCCCTGGTCGCCGGCCTGAAGCTGATCCCGCACAGCGCCCGCGAGGAGACGCGCGGCGGCTACGACGTGCCGGGCGCCGTCACCGGCACCGCCAGCATGCTGCTGCTGGTGTTCACCGTCGTCCAGGCGCCCGAGGCGGGCTGGGCCTCCGCCCGTACGCTGCTGTCGTTCCTCGCCACCGCCGTGCTGCTCGCCGCCTTCGTGACCATCGAGCGGCGCAGCGCGAGCCCGCTGCTGCGGCTCGGCGTGCTCCGGTCGGGGACGCAACTGCGCGCCCAGCTCGGCGCCGCCGCGTTCTTCGGTTCGTACGTCGCCTTCCAGTTCATCGTCACGCAGTACATGCAGTCGCTGCTCGGCTGGAGCGCGCTCCAGACCGCGCTCGCCTTCCTGCCGGCCGGTGTGCTGGTGGCGCTCTCCTCCACCAAGATCGGTGACGTGGTGGACCGGTTCGGTACACCGCGAGTGATCGCGACCGGGTTCACCCTTCTGGTCCTCGCGTACGCAATCTTCCTCCAGGTCGATCTGACCCCGCGTTACGCTGCCGTCATCCTCCCCGCGATGCTGCTCCTCGGCGCGGCCTGCGCCCTGACCTTCCCCTCGCTCAACATCCAGGCCACCAACGGCGTGGACGACGACGAGCAGGGCATGGTGTCCGGGCTGCTCAACACCTCCATCCAGGTGGGGGGCGCGATCTTCCTCGCCGTCGTGACCGCCGTGATCACGGCGGGCGGCCATGAAGGCGGCCCCGCCGCGTCCCCGCAGGCGGTCCTGGACAGCTTCCGGCCGGGTCTCGTCGTGGTGACCGCCATCGCGCTCGCCGGGCTGCTGATCACCCTCACCGGTCTGCGCGGCGACCGCCGTACGCGTACGGCGCAGCCGTCGGTCGTGGTCGCCAAGTCGACCGGTGCGGCCACGGTTTCGGCGGAGCAGGGCGAGCCCGTCGGCGTACGGGACTGACCTGTCGAGGCGCGGCGTGCGGCCGGTGGGCGATGTCCTTGCCCACCGGCCGCATGCTTGTGACACTCGGCCCATGGGAAATCGAACGCAGGCCCAACGGGACGCCATGACCGTCGAGATCGGGTACGCGCTGGTGACGGCGGCGTTCCTCGCGGTGGGGCTGTTCGTCCTGTGCGCCGCGCCCGTGCTCGTGCTGGACCTGGAGGGCGGCGCGGCGCGGGGCGTGGCCGTGGTGGCCGCCACCGTGGCGGGTCTGGGGTTCGTGACGCGCGTGGTGCGGGTGCTGTGGCGGTTCGGGGACGGGCCGGGTGCTCAGCCGAGCCGGCCGGGGCGTACCAGCCCCGACTCGTAGGCCGGCACGACGAGTTGGGCGCGGTCGCGGGCGCCAGGCTTCGCCGCCCTGGAGCTACCCGCGCTCCGCCGTGGCGGTGAACTGCACAGCGACGTCGTACAGGCCCGGGTTCGGTGTGATCGGGGTCCGCGCGTCCTCGCGCGCGGCTCGGGTGCGCTCCTGGAATTCGGTGTCCGCGGTGGCGGCCTCCCACGCCTCCCGGGTCTCCCAGTGGGAGACGTTGACGAGCTGGAACCTGGTCTCGGAGGAACGCGCCCGGTGCAGGCGGGAGTCGAGGAAACCGGGCTTGGCGCTCATGAGCGCGGCGCGACGCTCCCACTGGGCGACGAACGCGTCCACCTGATCGGCGGCTATCTCGAAGACGTTGATGAAGGTGACGGAGGAGCCCGGTGCGTTCTCGGGCCGGCTGTCTGTGGTCATGGAGAGCTCCAGGAATGGGGATGGCGCTGCCCGGCCGGTTCGGCACCGACCGGGCAAGCCGATGGCCAGAACCTGTCGCGCACCGCGGTGAGTCGGAGAACGGCGGACACCGGGACGAGGAACGGCTGCAGGCCGGTGGCCGGGAGCCAGGTCGTCACGCCTCCCGCAAACGCTCCAGCGTCTATGCGGCGTGCCAACGGGCTCGGACGATCCACGTCACGGCGAGCCATGGCGTCGCCGCGGCAGCGACTGCCAGCAGCCAGCCGTGGAGCGTTGACGGGTAGCCGAGCGCGGTGGGGAGTAGCAGCGCCGCGCCACAGATGAGGATCGCGAAGGCGGGCACGTGGATGATCGGCCGGAACCGTCGTAGCCATGCCACATCGTCGATGTCCAGATACCCGACCGTGCCGAAGGCGACCACGAGCGTCCAGGCCCAGATGAAGATGAGGTAGAAGCCGGTGTCGAAGAACCCGGCGGGATTGTCGCGCACGCCCAACTCCGGGCTCCTCGGGGCGTACATCACATGGGTCGTGTCACCCGGCTTCGGCTCCCCCGCCGTACGAGCGCCCTTCACCGTGACCGCACGGCGGCCTCCCGGGTAGTCGAGGGTGACGACCACGGTGGCCGCGTACTCGTCCTCGTCATTGATGTTGACGCCGGTGGTCTGCGGCTCGCTGACAACCCGATCGATGGACACGGCACGCGGACCGCCACCCGCCTTCAGCACCTCGGCGGTCCACTCAGCCGTCTCGCCGTCCGGCCCGATCGCCTGGCACAGCGCGGCACCGCTGCTCAACGCGAGAGCGAAACCGAGCACCCAGCGCAGTGCTCGCGACGGCTTCCGCTTCTCCGGCTGATGCTTCACCAGACCGACCATCGCCCGTGGACGGGTCTTCCAGGACGCGGCCACCCAGCAGCAGGAAAAGAACACGGCAGCCCCCGACGCGATCAACAGCGGCCACTTGGGCGGCAGGAACAGCCACGGAACGAGACCCAGCACGATCGCAACGTATGCACAGAGCAGCGTGAGCCACCCAGTCAGCCTCGTCATGTGCCCCCCAACAGACTCCAGCGCTGCCCCTGGTCACAGCCAGATTGCCGCAGCATAACCACCGGCCCTGCGCCGCGCGCGGCCCCGCTGCACCGGGCACTCCATGCGCCGCGGGCGTCCGGCACGCGCAACGTCTGCCCCCATGCGGGCTGACATCACCGGATCCCCGGCTGTCGCTGCGACCTGGCATGCCGCCTTCAGGAACAGGCAGATAGCGGCGGAGACCTACTTTCCGGCTGGTCTCTGGGCCAGGACCTGTCTTGCCTCCTGACAACACCCCGACACCACCGAGGTCACGTCCGAGATGGCCCGCCGCTGCCCGGTCTGCCAGACCCTCTTCACCGTCGCCACCGCCACCAGCCGCCAGTTCCTTTGCTCACCCACCTGCAAGGAGACCAACCGCCCGACCTGCCGCAAGGATGTGGAACTCAGACGCGACCAGGCTCGCGACGAAGATCGGGCCCATCGGCTTGGCGAGGCCGCAAGCCTGCCCTCACTGCCGGAGCTGCCACCACAGCCCAGGCCCGTCAGCCGACCCTCATCACGCCAACCGGACCCGTAACGGGACCCGTTGGAGCCGACCACGACCCGGAACTGTCCGCACTGCCGGCAACCGGTCACCATCGTCGCGCTGCTGGAGACCCCGGCAGCTGGGCGACGCTTCACACCGACGGGCTCGTGTCGGCCTTCCAGCGGGTGGAAGATCATCAGCCATCACGGTGGCCGGACCCCGCTGGGCCCCAGCAGTTCCACCTCGACCTGGGCGTCAAGGACCTGAACCGAGCTCAGGGGAGACGTCCTCCATCCGGGCGCCTCGCTCGACGAGGGGGACGGGAAGCGGAGTTGGCGCATCTTCGCGGATCCGGCAGGTCACCCGTTCCGTCTCGTCCGAGACTGACGCGGAGACACCGCAGGGGTGCGGCCACCGTTGATCATCGTGAGTTGTGTGGACTGACAATGAGACGGCGGCCGCAGGCCACAGCGTGGATCCCGCCCGATGGCTGGAGGCGTTCGTGGTGGCCATGAGCCGGATCGCGCAGCGGTTCACCCGGTACGAACCCCAACTACGGGCCGGGTGGTTGGTGCTCGGCCCGCTGTCGGGCCTGCCGCGCAAGAACTGCTGGACGATCGCGGAATGGGCTGGGGAGGCCGGCCTGCACGGACGCGGCGGCCCGGGCCGTACGCGGCACGGAGCGGCCCGTGCCTGCCGCTACAGCCGCCGGTCCAGGGCGTCGATGGCCCGGCGGGCGACGGACGAGCTGCGGACGAGGCCGCCCAGGGTCGTGACGCCCCGGGTGATGTCGGTGAACGCGCGCCATGCCGGGCGGAAGCCGGTGATCGTCGCGTGGAGCAGGCCCGGCCGCTTCTCGAACAGGGCGAGCATCCGGCGCCCGACCGCCATCTCCACCCCCAGCCCCGCCTTGATGGCGAACGCGTAGTTCAGCGCCTGGCGCCGCGCGTCCACGGCGTCGTTGGCCTCGGCGATCCGTACCGCCCACTCCCCCGCCAGCCGCCCGGAGCGCAGCGCGAAGGAAATGCCCTCGCGGGTCCACGGCTCCAGCAGCCCCGCTGCGTCACCGCACACCAGCACCCGGCCGCGCGACAGCGGCGAGTCGTCGCTGCGGCACCGCGTGAGGTGCCCCGACGAGATGGCCGGCTCGAACCCGGCGAGCCCGAGCCGGGCGATGAAGTCCTCCAGGTACCGCTTGGTGGCCGACCCCTCGCCCCGCGCCGAGATCACGCCCACGGTCAGCGTGTCGCCCTTGGGGAACACCCAGCCGTAGCTGCCGGGCATCGGTCCCCAGTCGATGAGCACCCGCCCCGCCCAGTCCTCCGCGACCGTCTCCGGAACCGGGATCTCCACCTCCAGGCCGAGGTCGACCTGGTCCAGCTTCACCCCGACATGCGCTCCTATCCGGCTGGCACTGCCGTCCGCGCCCACGACCGCCCGGGCGAGCACGACCTCCCCGTCGGCCAGCACGACCGCGACCGTACGCCGGTCCGGCACCGCCGTGCCGTGCTGCTCGACGCGTGACACCGTCACGCCCGTGCGCACCTCGGCGCCGGCCTTCTGCGCCTGCTCGACCAGGCCCGCGTCGAACTCGGGGCGGTTGACCAGCCCGAACAGCATCCGCTTCGAGCGGCGCGTCCGGGTGAAACGGCCGTTCAACGAGAAGGTGACCGCGTGCACCCGGTCCTGCAAGGGCAGCTCGAAGCCGGGCGGCAGGGCGTCGCGCGACGGGCCGATGATGCCACCGCCGCATGTCTTGTAGCGCGGCAGGTCCGCCTTCTCCAACAGCAGCACCCGACGGCCCGCGACGGCCGCCGCGTACGCCGCGGACGCTCCCGCCGGCCCCGCGCCGACCACGACGACATCCCACACCGGCGCGGAGTATGCGTTACCGGCGTCTGCGTTCTCGCTGCTCACGATGTGCTTCTGCTCCTGATCCCGACTGGTCCGGACTGGTCCTGACTGATCCCGACCTATTGGCCCATGCCTGTGATCGCATCCTACGGCGCGGGCCGCCCGTACCCGCTGTGGGAGGATCGGACCCGCGTTCGCCGTGCAACAACACGCAACGCCAGTCTTGACGTCGCACCCACCAGGAGCGTGCCCATGACCGCCCAGCCGACCCGGCCGGTCCCCCCGATCGCCGAGACCGTCGCCTCCCTGATGCCCCGCGCGAAGGCGGAGCTCACGGAGCTCGTGGCGTTCCGGTCGGTGGCGGACCCGGCGCAGTTCCCGCCGAGCGAGTGCCGGGCGGCGGCGGCCTGGGTGGCGGACGCGCTGCGGGCGGAGGACTTCCAGGACGTGTCGGTGTTCGACACCCCGGACGGTTCGCAGTCCGTGTACGGCTACCTGCCCGGCCCCGAGGGCGCGCCGACCGTGCTGCTCTACGCCCACTACGACGTGCAGCCCCCGCTCGACCTGGCCGGCTGGGACACCCCGCCGTTCGAGCTGACCGAGCGCGAGGACGGCCGCTGGTACGGGCGCGGCGCCGCCGACTGCAAGGGCGGCTTCATCATGCACCTGCTCGCACTGCGCGCCCTGAAGGCGAACGGCGGGATCCCGGTGGGCGTCAAGGTCATTGCCGAGGGCTCGGAGGAGCAGGGCACGGGCGGCCTGGAGCGGTACGCGGAGGCGCACCCGGAGCTGCTGGCGGCGGACGCGATCGTGATCGGCGACGCCGGGAACTTCCGGGCGGGTCTGCCGACCGTCACGGCGACGCTGCGCGGGATGACGATGGTGCGCGTCACCGTGGACACCCTCCAGGGCAACCTGCACTCGGGCCTCTTCGGCGGGGCCGCTCCGGACGCGCTCGCCGCGCTCATCCGCGCACTGGACTCGCTGCGCGCGGAGGACGGTTCGACGACGGTCGACGGGCTGGAGGCCGGGGGTGAGTGGGAGGGCCTCCAGTACCCGGAGGAGGACTTCCGCAAGGACGCCAAGGTGCTCGACGGCGTGGGCCTGATCGGCCACGGCTCGGTCGGCGACCGGCTGTGGGCCCGCCCGGCCGTGACGGTCATCGGCATCGACTGCCCGCCTGTCGTCGGCGCCACCGCGTCCGTCCACGCGACCGCACGCGCCCAGATCAGCCTGCGGGTGCCGCCGGGCCAGGACGCCGCCGAGGCGACGAAGCTGCTGGCCGCCCACCTGGAGGCGCACACCCCGTGGGGCGCCCGGGTCTCGGTGGAGCAGGTGGGGCAGGGCCAGCCGTTCCAGGCGGATGTGACGAGTCCCGCGTACACCTCGATGGCCGAGGCGCTGCGGGTGGCGTACCCGGGCCAGGAGATGCAGGTGGCGGGCATGGGCGGGTCGATCCCGCTGTGCAACACACTGGCCGCGCTCTACCCCGACGCGGAGATCCTGCTGATCGGGCTGAGCGAGCCGGAGGCGCAGATCCACGCGGTGAACGAGAGCGTGTCGCCGGACGAGCTGGAGCGCATGTCGGTCGCGGAGGCGCTGTTCCTGGTGAACTACGCGGCGGCCGGGCGGGATTGAGCCGACAGCGAATCTGCGCACAGCAGAGTGGGCGGCGGCGGGCGCGTGCCGGTGCGTACGTTCGCCGCATGACCATGAATGTGGATGTCATCGAGGTACGGCCCCGGCTGCTCATGCTGCGCTTCCCGATCGGGCAGGCGTACGTGTGGGCGGACGGGGACGACGACCTGACGCTGATCGACGCGGGCTGGCCGGGCGCGGCGCCGCAGGTCGAGGCGGCGCTACGGAGCCGGGGCCTCCGCCCGGAGAGCCTGCGCCGGATCGTGCTCACTCACTGCCACCGGGACCATGTGGGCGCGGCGGGGGAACTGGCGGAGCGGTACGGCGCCGAGGTGCTGGCGCACGTCCTGGACGCGCCGGTCGTCCGGGGCGAGGCGCCGGTCCCCGACCCGGTCCTGCTCGACTGGGAGGCTCCGCTGTACGAGCACGGGCTGACGGTTCCGGTGGCGCCGCCGACGCGGGTGGACCGGGAGGTCGCGGACGGGGACGAGCTCGCTTTCGGCGACGGGGCGCGGGTGGTGCACACGCCGGGGCACACGGACGGTTCGATCGCGGTGCATCTGCCGCGGCACGGTGTGCTGTTCACGGGGGACACGGTGGCGTCGGTGGGGCGTGTGGCGCTGGGTGTCTTCCACGTGGACCGCGAGCGGGCCAAGGCGTCCATGCGGCAGCTGGCCGGGCTGGCACCGCGGACGGTGTGCTTCGGGCACGGCGACCCGCTGACGGAGGACGCGGCGGCCGCGCTGGAGGCGGCGGCGGACCGGGACGCCGCCGCCTCCGACGTACGGACGTAGCAGGGCCGTACAGACGTGGGACCGACGGACGGCCGAGCCGACGGACGTCCGGGCCGGACGCAGCACGCGGTGGGCCGCGCGGTGGATCGGGTGTGTCGGCCGCGGCGTCGGCCGACACACCGGGCCCTCCGTCCGCACCGCACCGCACCGCGTCGCGGCAGGCGCGGCAGGCGCGGCAGGCGCGACGACCCCCACCGTCAGCCGACCGGGACACCCGCCTCCAGGTTCAGGACGGTGCCGCGTTCACGCGCACGCAGCGCCCAGCGGAGCCGTTCGAACCGGTTCGGGGGCAGCATCCCGGACGCCTCGCCCTCGGTGACGAACCGCCAGCCGCGCAGTTCGGCGCCCGGCAGCAGGACGCTCCGGGTCTGGGCGGCGGTGAGCCGGCCGCCGTCGAAGAGGAGCCGGAGGCCGCCGTAGCCGGGCGGCCGGGGAGGTTCCCAGTCGACGACCAGCAGCTTGGGTACGGTGCCCAGTTCGAGCCCTGTCTCCTCGGCCACCTCCCGCATCCCGGCGCGGGCCGGCGGCTCACCGCGTTCGACGACTCCGCCGGGGAACTCCCAGCCGGGCTTGTAGGTGGGGTCGACGAGCAGCACGCGGTCCTGCTCGTCGAAGAGGAGGACGCCGGCGGCGAGGGTCTCTCCGGTCGGTTCCGGCGTCTGGACGATCCCGCACCCTCGCGCCGCCCCGGTGCGTATCGCGTCCGCGATGGTCCGCGCGGTCTCGGCGGGGGTGAGGCGGCTGTTGTCGACGGCGTAGGCGTCGGTGGACAGCCAGCCACCGAGGGCCGTGCGGTACGGCTCGATGTGGTCGTACGCCCACTGCCGTATCCGCTCGTTGCCCTCCGGGTCGTTCTCGAACTCCTCACGAGCGGCGATACGGCTGCGCAGTATCGTTTCGTCCGGTGCCAGCAGCACATGGTGCACGGCGATGCGGCGGGCGGCGAGCCCGCCGAATATCTCGTCGCGGTACTCCTGGCGCAGCAGCGTCATGGGCACCACCAGTGCACCGCCGACCTCGGCGAGCATCGCGGCCGCGGCGTCCACGACCATCCGTCGCCACATCGGCAGGTCCTGGTAGTCGGTCACCTCGGCGAGCCGTTTCTGTGGCAGCAGGTGGCGCAGCGCCCCGCCGATGATCTCGGGGTCGTAGACGGTGCTGTTCGGGATCAGATCGATCAGTTCGCGCGCGGCACTGGTCTTGCCGGCACTGAACGCACCGTTGATCCAGACGATCACGGTTCCCCCTCCTCCGTAGCCCCCAGTGGCTTGCCCGCAACACCCTGCCACGGAAACCCGCCCGGGCACGCGGGTGTCCGGTCACGCACCGAACTGTGGCCGGGCTGTTGCGCTTCCGTCGCGTCCGACGGGGCACCGGAAACGTCTCACTGTACGAAGAGATGCCCGCACGGCCGTAACACACCGGGCCGGGGTGTCGTTGGAGCAGGTGATGGACAGGGGGTGCGCGATGGCACGCACGGTGTTGGAGAGGTTCCCGGCGGGAGGCCCGCGAGGCTCGTGGCCGGCGGAGGAGTTCGCCCAGGCCCGCCGGGACGAGGGCCTGGCGGCGGAGGTCGTCATGGACATCGAGGCGGACGCGTTCCTGGTGATCATCCCGCAGCCCCGTACGCCACAGGGTCGTACGTCACAGGTCTGTACGGCCGAGAACCGCGCACCGCGGTCCCGTACGCCCGGGACCCGCGCCCACGCCGCCGCGCGCTGACGGCGGGTCAGCCGGTGAAGGTGACCGCCGCCGTGCCGCGCTGGGCCGGGGCCGCCGCTGCCGCCGCGCCGAGGAGGCCGGCGTCGCTGCCGGTGAGCGCCGGGGCGACCGTGAGCCGCTGGACGAAGGAGAGCGTGGCGTAGTCGCGCAGGGACCGCCGAAGCGGGGCGAACAGGACGTCACCGGCGCCCGCGACTCCTCCGCCGATCACCGCGATGTCGATCTCGACGAGCGTCGCCGTGGCGGCTATCCCGGCGGCGAGCGCCCGGGCGGCGCGCTCGAAGGACGCCGCGGCGATCGGGTCCCCGACCCGGGCCGCCGCCGCCACGGCGGCGGCCGAGGTGTCACCGTCCGGCCCGGGGCGCCAGCCGTTCTCCAGGGCGCGGCGGGCGATGTTGGGGCCGCTGGCGATCCGCTCGACGCAGCCGCGCGACCCGCACGGGCACGGATCGCCGTCCAGGTCGACGCTGATGTGGCCGATGTGACCGGCGTTGCCGGTGGGGCCGGCGTGCAGGCGGCTCCCCAGTACCAGCCCGCCGCCGACTCCGGTGGAGACCACCATGCACAGCGCGTTGTCGTAACCGCGGGCGGCGCCCTGCCAGTGTTCGGCCGCCGTCATCGCCACCCCGTCGCCGACCAGCTCCACCGGCAGACCGCCGGTCGCCCGGCGCACCCGATCGACCACGGGGTAGCCGCGCCAGCCGGGTACGTTGACGGGGCTGACCGTGCCCGCCGAGGCGTCCACGGGGCCCGCGCTGCCGATACCGACGGCGCCGACGCCCCGCCACAGCGGTGACGTCGCGAGCTCGGCCAGGACCGCCTCGACGGCGCCCATCACCGTCTCGGCATCCTCCCTCGCCGGGGTCGGCCGCTGCACCCTCAGCAGCATGCGGCCGCCGCCGTCCACCAGTGCGCCGGCGATCTTGGTGCCGCCGATGTCGAGAGCGGCGACGAGGTCGGAATGCATCGGTGTCGGATCCCCCGTGAGAGCGTGAGCGTGCGTAGGCGTGCCGGAGCATCGTGGCGCAGAGCCGTACGGGCGCGGGCGCGACCTTGCGGAGCTGCGCTTTCAGACCTCGTTCAAGAGCGGTTCAAGAACGGTCCACCTCAGTCTCCCCCGCGATGACAACGTTGTCCAGGGCCTATGCTCGACGCCACAGCCTTGCACACCCACCCGCACGCCGGACGACGAACGACAGGACAGCGCCCCGTGGCCGAGACCGCCAGCCGCCCCGCCCACCGCTACGGCAACCGGCCCACCATGAAGGACGTGGCCGCCCGAGCGGGCGTGGGGCTCAAGACCGTCTCCCGCGTGGTCAACGGCGAGGCGGGCGTCACGCCCGACACCGAGCGCCGCGTCCAGGAGGCCATCGAGGCGCTCGGCTTCCGCCGCAACGACAGCGCGCGGGTGCTGCGCAAGGGCCGCACCGCCTCCATCGGCCTGGTGCTGGAGGACCTCGCCGACCCGTTCTACGGCCCGCTCAGCCGGGCCGTGGAGGAGGTCGCACGGGCCCACGGGGCGCTCCTCATCAACGGCTCCAGCGCCGAGGACCCGGACCGTGAGCAGGAACTGGCGCTGGCGCTGTGCGCGCGCCGCGTCGACGGGCTGATCGTGATCCCGGCCGGCAGCGACCACCGCTACCTCGAGCCGGAGATGAGGGCGGGCATCGCGACGGTCTTCGTGGACCGCCCCGCCGGGCGGATCGACGCGGACGTGGTGCTGTCCGACAGTTACGGCGGCGCCCACGCGGGCGTGGCGCACCTGATCGCGCACGGGCACCGCCGGATCGGGTTCATCGGCGACCAACCGCGCATCCACACCGCCGTGGAGCGGCTGCGCGGCTACCGTGCGGCGATGGAGGACGCGGACCTGGTGGTGGACGACGCGTGGGTGTCCCTGGGCTCGACGGAACCCGAGCGCGTACGGGAGGCGGCGGCCGCGATGCTCACCGGCCCGGATCCGGTCACGGCGATCTTCGCGGGCAACAACCGGGTGACGGTGACCGTCGTACGGGAACTGGCCGGGCGCGAGCGGCCGGTGGCGTTCGTCGGCTTCGACGACATCGAGCTCGCCGACCTGCTGGGCATCACGGTCATCGCCCAGGACGCCGCCGCGCTGGGGCGCACGGCGGCGGAGCGGCTGTTCCGCCGGCTGGACGGCTTCGACGACGCCCCGGCGCGGACCGTCCTGGACACGGTGCTGATCCCCCGCGGCTCGGGCGAGATCCCACCGGCGTGACGCCCTCCGCACGGGCCTGGGCAGGCCCGTGCGGGCCCCGGTCGGCCCTGGACCACGGCCGTGGCCCGGCCCCCGGCGCCCGGGCCGCCCCCGAAGTCCCCCGGGCTAACCCGGCAGGACCCGATGCGGGCGGCCCCCTGCGGCCCTGCGGGCCCCGGTCGGTCCTGGGCAGGCCCCTCTGCCGCATTGACGCGGCCCGGGACAGCACCTCCGGGAGACCCGGCGACCTTCGGGAGACCCGGCGCGCCCGGCGATTCCGCGCGCCCGCCCCGGCGGGCGTCAGCAGATCGGCAGGCCGGGCACCGGCTGGTCGTTGTCGCCGCCCTGGATGTAGACGTCGCTGACGTACACACCGGTGTTGCCGCTGTCGTCGTCCGTCCTGGCCCACCAGACGTTGGTCCACTCGCCATGGGTCTCGCGGCGGCCCAGATTCGCCTGGCAGTAGAAGTAGTTGGTGCCCGCGTTGAGAATGCCGGCCTCGCTGCCGTCGGCCCGGTAGGACTTCGCCGTGCGCCACACCTGGCAGTTGTACTTGCCACCACCTGTGGAGTGGCAGACGGGCGCGGGAGCCGGGGCTCCTCCGCCGCCGGTGGTCGCCGAGCCGCCGCCGGTGGTCGTCGTGGAGCCGCCGCCGGTGGAGCCCGAGCCGGAGCCTGTCGTCCCCGATCCTCCGCCGGTGGAACCACCGCCGTTCGTGCCGCCGTCCGTGCCATTGCCGGCGGCTGCGGAGGCGGAGGCACGTGGCTTGTCCGCCGCTTTGGAGGACTTCGTGGCCGTGGGCTCCTTGGCGGACGGCTGGGCGCCGGGCTTGTCGTCGGCCGCGGAGGGGCTGCCGCCGGAATCGAGCGGGCGGCCGGGGTTGGGGGCGCCGCTGGGGTCCGCCTGTCCGCCGGCCAGCTCCTGGCTCGCCGCCGGCTTCTCGTTGTCCATGAAGGCGTACGTCCCCCCTCCCCCGGCCAGGAGCACGGCGACCGCCGCCAACGCGACGAGGGCCTTGCCACGGCTCTTGCGCTCCGCGGGAGCCGCGCGGGTCGCCGGAGCCACCTGGGCCACGGGGGACGCCGGAGCCGGGGGCACGGGGCCCTGCGGCACGGCCGGCGTGACCGGCGTGACCGGCGCGGGGCCGAAGCCCTGCGGCTGGTGCGGCAGGACGGTCCGCTCGGTCGGGACGTACGCCGGAGCCTCGCCCGCGGGCCCGGGCTCACGCCCCTCCGCAACCGCCGCCAGCAGCCGCGCCGCGGTCGCCGCGTCCGGCCGCCGCGCCGGGTCCTTGTCCATCAGCTGCCGCAGTACGGGACCGAGGGCACCGGCCCGCTGCGGTTCGGGCAGCGGCTCGACGACGATCGCGGTGAGCGTCGACCACGTCGACGTGCGCCGGAAGGGCGAGGCGCCCTCGACCGCGGCGTACAGCGTGGCGCCGAGCGCCCAGATGTCCGAGGCCGGGCCCGGTTCCTGGCCCTGCGCCCGCTCGGGGGCCAGGTAGTCGAGCGAGCCGACGATCTCGCCGCTGCGCGTCAGGTGGGTGGTGGAGCCGTCACCGGGGTCTTCCATGGCGGCGATGCCGAAGTCGGTGAGGACGACCCGGCCCCCGCGGTCCAGCAGGACGTTGCCCGGCTTGACGTCACGGTGCAGTACGCCGACGGCGTGCGCGGCGTCGAGCGCCTCCAGCACCTTGGCGCCGATCGCGGCGGCCTCGCGCGGGTCCATGACGCCGCGCTCGCCCAGGACGTCGTCGAGGGACGGCCCGTCGATGAACTCCATCACGATGACCGGGCGGCCCTGGTGTTCGGCGACGTCATGGACGGAGATGACCCCGGGGTGGCGCACCCGCGCGGCGGCCCGTGCCTCGCGCTGCATCCGCAGCCGCAGGTCGGCCAGCTCGTGACCGGAGGAGTCCGTGTACGTACGGAGCTCCTTGACGGCCACCTCGCGGCCCAGGACCTCGTCGACGGCCCGCCAGACGACGCCCATGCCGCCGCGCCCGAGCTGCCGGATGACCCGGTATCGCCCGGCGATCAGTTCATGCTCCCCCGAAGACACCGCTGCCCCGTTCCCTGTGTCGTGTTCCCGTCCGAACGCGTACAGAGTACGGGGCAGCTGTGACAGCGCCGACAGGCGCTGGGCTTTACTGGGCGGTGGCCGTCAGGTCACCGCGGCGCGGGGCGGCGAAGCCGTCGAGGTCCGCGCGGGTCAGTCCGGTGAGGCGGGCCACCTCGTCGGTGTCCAGGGCGCCGCAGTCGATGCCGCGCAGCAGGTAGGAGCTGAGGGCCTTGGCGGTGGCGGGCTCGTCCATGACGTCGCCGCCGGCCTGGTTGGCGTACGCGGACAGACGCGCGGCGGCCTGCTCGAAGCCCTCGCGGTAGAAGGCGAAGACGGCGGCGTACCGGGTCGGCAGGTGGCCGGGGTGCATGTCCCAGCCCTGGTAGTAGGCGCGGGCCAGGGCGCGGCGGGTGAGGCCGTAGTGCAGCCGCCAGGCGTCGTGGACCTTCTCGGTGGTGCCGACGGGGAGGACGTTGGTCGAGCCGTCGGAGACGCGTACGCCGGTGCCGGCGGCGGCGACCTGCATGATCGCCTTGGCGTGGTCGGCGGCCGGGTGGTCGCTGGCCTGGTGGGCGGCGGAGACACCGAGGCAGGCGCTGTAGTCGAAGGTGCCGTAGTGCAGGCCGGTGGCGCGGCCCTCGGCGGCATCGATCATGCGGGCGACGGTGGCGGTGCCGTCGGCGGCGAGGACGGCCTGGCTGGTCTCGATCTGGATCTCGAAGCCGAGGCGGCCCGCGTCGAGGCCGTGGGCCTTCTCGAAGGCCTCCAGGAGCCGTACGAAAGCGCTGACCTGCTCGGCGTAGGTGACCTTGGGGAGGGTGAGGACGAGGCCCTCCGGGAGGCCCCCCTGCTCCATGAGGCCGGTGAGGAAGACGTCGGTGGTGCGGATGCCGCGGTCGCGTACGGCGGCCTCCATGCACTTCATGCGGATGCCCATGTACGGGGCGGCCGTGCCCTTCGCGTACGCCTCGGAGACCAGGCGGGCGGCGCGGGCCGCGTGGGTGTCCTCGTCGTTGCCGCCGTATCCGTCCTCGAAGTCGATGCGGAGGTCCTCGATGGGCTCGCGCTCCAGCTTGGCCCGCACGCGCGCGTGGACGTCGTCGGCGAGCTCCTGCGGAAGGCCGAGGACGGCGGCGAGGGAGGCGGCGTCGGGGGCGTGCTCGTCGAGCATGGCGAGGGCCTGGTCGCCCCAGGAACGGATGGTTCCGGCCTCGAACGCGTCGCCGGGCACGTACACCGTGTGGACCGGCTGGCGGGTGCCGGGGTCGCCCGGGTAGCGGCGCGCGAGCTCCTCGTCGACCGAGACGAGGGAGGCGCTGATGCCCTCGCTGACCGCCCCGGTGAGGCTCGTTGCCACCTTCTCCTGCTGACCCATTCCCACACCCTCCAAGTTTCCACTACACGGAATCAACAATCCGTATGGTGAAGTTAATGGGTGGCGATGACATGCGTCAATGGTCGCCCCAACGGCGCGGGGCCGCGCGGTGGAGTCCACCGCGCGGCCCCGGAGCCGTTCAGATGCCGCAGGTCAGCCCTTGCGGGACTTGATCTCCTCGGTCAGCTGCGGGACGACCTGGAAGAGGTCGCCGACCACGCCGTAGTCGACCAGGTCGAAGATCGGGGCCTCGGCGTCCTTGTTGATGGCCACGATGGTCTTCGAGGTCTGCATGCCCGCGCGGTGCTGGATCGCGCCGGAGATGCCGGAGGCGATGTACAGCTGCGGGGAGACCGACTTGCCGGTCTGGCCGACCTGGTTGGAGTGCGGGTACCAACCGGCGTCGACGGCGGCGCGGGAGGCGCCGACGGCGGCACCGAGGGAGTCGGCGAGCTCCTCGATGATCGAGAAGTTCTCGGCGCCGTTGACGCCGCGGCCGCCGGAGACCACGATCGCGGCCTCGGTCAGCTCGGGGCGGCCGGTCGACTCGCGCGGGGTGCGGGAGACGACCTTGGTGCCGGTGGCCTTCTCGGAGAACGAGACGGACAGGGCCTCGACGGCGCCCGCGGCCGGGGCGGCCTCCACGGGGGCCGAGTTCGGCTTGACCGTGATGACCGGGGTGCCCTTGGAGACGCGGGACTTGGTGGTGAAGGAGGCGGCGAACGCGGACTGCGTGGCCACCGGGCCCTCGTCGCCGGCCTCGAGGTCGACGGCGTCGGTGATGATGCCGGAGCCGATGCGGACCGCGAGGCGGGCCGCGATCTCCTTGCCCTCGGCGGAGGACGGGACGAGCACGGCGGCCAGGGAGCCGCCGGCGGACGCTGCCTCGTACGCGGCCTGGAGCGCGTCCACCTTCGGTACGACGAGGTACTCGGCGAACTCGGGGGCGTCGGCGGTCAGGACCTTCACCGCGCCGTGCTCGGCGAGCGTGGCGGCGGTGGCCTCGGCGCCGGAGCCGAGGGCGACGGCGACCGGCTCGCCGACACGGCGGGCGAGGGTCAGCAGCTCCAGGGTGGGCTTGCGGACGGCGCCGTCCACGTGGTCGACGTAGACGAGAACTTCAGCCATGGGACTTCAATCTCCTGCGATGCGAAGAGTCTGGGGGCGGTGAGTGGCTCGCGCGAGCCCTTAGATGAACTTCTGGCTCGCGAGGAACTCGGCCAGCTGCTTGCCGCCCTCGCCCTCGTCCTTGACGATCGTGCCGGCCGTGCGGGCCGGACGCTCCGCCGCCGAGTCGACCTTGGTCCAGGAGCCCTCGAGGCCGACCTCGTCGGCGTCGATCTCCAGGTCCTCCAGGTCCAGGGACTCCACCGGCTTCTTCTTGGCCGCCATGATGCCCTTGAAGGACGGGTAGCGGGCCTCGCCGGACTGGTCCGTCACGGACACGACGGCCGGAAGGGACGCCTCCAGCTGCTCGGACGCGGTGTCGCCGTCGCGGCGGCCCTTGACGGTGCCGTCCTCCACCGAGACCTCGGAGAGCAGGGTGACCTGCGGGACGCCCAGGCGCTCGGCGAGGATCGCCGGCAGGACGCCCATGGTGCCGTCGGTGGACGCCATACCGCAGATGACCAGGTCGTAACCGGTCTTTTCGATGGCCTTGGCGAGCACCAGCGACGTGGCCATGACGTCGGAGCCGTGCAGGTCGTCGTCCTCGACGTGGACGGCCTTGTGGGCGCCCATGGACAGCGCCTTGCGCAGCGCGTCCTTGGCGTCCTCGGGGCCGACGGTCAGCACGGTGATCTCCGCGTCGTCCGCGTCCTCGGCGATCTGCAGCGCCTGCTCGACCGCGTACTCATCCAGCTCCGACAGCAGGCCGTCGACGTCGTCGCGGTCGACGGTCAGGTCATCGGCGAAGTGCCGGTCGCCGGTGGCGTCGGGCACGTACTTCACACAGACAACGATCCTCAAGCTCACGCCGGCTCTCCTACACATCGTCATAACTGGGCTGCCTTGTTGCACGCAGCATAGGCGCCTGATGGGACGGTTTCCGCTCGGGGCGGCGGGCGCCCCTACTGGAATATTACTCGTCAGTACATCTATTGGTTTCCCGGTAAGCAAGCGCTTTGAACTGTGACCTTGCCAACGCTCCGTAACCGGGAACTCTCAGTCCCGAAGAGCGTTGAAGCGCCCCTCGTGGTACAGCAGCGGACGACCCGTGCCGTCCGGATCACCGGCGACCACCTCGGCCACCACGAGGCGGTGGTCCCCGGCCGGAACCCGGGCGACCACCCGGCACACCAGCCAGGCCAGCACGCCGTCGAGCACCGGTACGCCTTCGGGTCCCGAGTGCCAGCGGGTCGGCGCGCCGAAACGGTCGGCACCGCTGCGCGCGAAGGTGGCCGCCAGCTCCCGCTGGTGCTCGCCCAGAACGTGGACGCCGATGTGCCCGGCCTCCGCGAGGACGGGCCAGCTGGAGGACGAGGTCCCTACGCCGAACGAGATCATCGGGGGGTCGGCGGAGACCGAGGTGAGCGAGGTGGCGGTGAAGCCGACGGGCCGCTCCCCCTGGGCAGTGATCACCGCGACGCCCGCCGCGTGCCGCCGGAAGACGGAGCGGAGCAGGTCGGGTGTGGCGCGCCGGGGCGCGGCCTGCCGGGAGGTCGGGGACGGGGCGGCGAGGTCGGACGAGACCGTCATGGAGGGGTCCTTCGGCGGATGGCGCGGGGAGGGGGTCCGTGGCTGCTCAGACACCCGGACAGCGCGCGCTCGCGTTGCGGGCCAGGTCGACATCGGCCCGCCCGTGGAGAAGGAGTTCCTGGGGCACGGCGTCAGCCTGACGATGGATGGCATGCACAGTCAAGGGCGTCCCGGGATGTGCGACGTGCGTCACGGCAGGTCACAGAACCTGCCCGAGCGCGGCGATGACGTCGGCCCTGCGGGGCTGCCCCGCCGCCTTGCGCACGATCCGGCCCTCACGGTCGAGCACCAGCACGGTGGGGGTCCTGGCGATGTCCAGCTCGCGCACGAGGGCGAGGTGCCGCTCGGCGTCGATCTCGACGTGGGCGACGCCGTCGACCATCCTCGCCACCTCGGCCAGCGTGCGCCGGGTCGCGCGGCACGGCTGGCAGAAGGCGCTGGAGAACTGTACGAGCGTCGCCCGCGCCCCCAGCTCCGCTCCCAGGTCCCCCGCACCCAGTCTCCCGTGCACCCGCACCCGGCCTCCTGCCTCTCGTGTGACTGCTTCCCGTGTGACTGCTTCCCGTGTGACTGCTTCGTATGACCGCTTGTCCGGCAGCGGCTTCTTCCGTGGCAGCCCTTTGGGCGGCGGCCTTTCCCGTACCGACGCCCTCCAAGGCAGCGCGGCGGGGTCCCGGAGGATTCCCGAATGCGTGCATGAAATCCTCACGAGCGGACATGACGTGACGAGAATCTCGCTGTACGGAGTCGTCAGGACTGGCCTGCACGGCGCACATGGTGCACGATCGGCCCAGTGCCGGATACCTACGGCTGCGTAACTTCCGCCGGGAGAATCCTCCCCAGGCACTGAAGAAGGGGTCTTCTCCAGATGGCAGAACTCGTCTATCGGCCGGTCATCGGCGCCGCTCTCACGATGTTCAAGGCGCTCGACCTGAAGATCGACACTCAGGGTTCGGAGAACATCCCCCGCACCGGCGGGGCCGTGCTGGTCAGCAACCACATCAGCTATCTGGACTTCATCTTCTCCGGCCTGGCGGCGCTGCCGCAGAAGCGTCTGGTGCGGTTCATGGCCAAGGACTCGGTGTTCCGGCACAAGATCTCCGGTCCGCTGATGCGCGGGATGAAGCACATCCCGGTCGACCGCACGCAGGGCGAGGCGGCCTACCACCACGCCCTGGAGTCGCTGCGCGCGGGCGAGATCATCGGGGTCTTCCCCGAGGCGACCATCTCCCAGTCGTTCACGCTCAAGAGCTTCAAGTCGGGTGCGGCCCGCCTGGCCCAGGAGGCCGGCGTACCGCTGATCCCGATGGCCCTGTGGGGCACCCAGCGGCTGTGGACCAAGGGGCGGCCGCGCAACTTCAAGCGCAGCCACATCCCGGTGACCATCCGGGTGGGCGAGCCGGTGGAGGCGCCGGCCGACCAGTACGCGGGCGCGATCACCCGTCGGCTGCGCGAGCGGGTGCAGGAACTGCTCGAAGCCGCGCAGCGCTCCTACCCGGTGCGCCCCAAGGACGCGGGCGACACCTGGTGGGTGCCCGCGCACCTCGGGGGCACGGCTCCGACGCCGGCCCAGGTCCGCGAGGCGGGCTGAGACGACCACCGGGGGCCAGGGCGCCGGGCCCCGCGGACTCACAGGTCCGTGGGGAGCGTCCTGTCCAGGTGGGGCCGGTCCCGGGCGGCCTTCAGCGCGTCCAGGACGGCCGGGGGCGGCGCGGCGTACAGCACCGGGTGGTCCGTTTCACCCGCTTCAGGCCGTACGGTGAAAGCCAATTGCTCTCGGTCGACGCGGAACTGGGCGTCCACGCCCGGCTTGTTCCCGCGCGGATCCTGTCGCACCCACCCCGGCCGGCCGGGCAGCTTCACCGCCACCAGCCCGTGCAGGACCTCGAACCGCTGGTAGCACAGCGCCGCGGGGATGGACCGGGCGCGCAACAGCGCCACCAGCGCATGGGCCTTGGCATAACAGATCCCGGTGCGCTGCTCCAGTACGTCGGAGGCGCGCCAGGTGACGCGCGGATCGCCGGCGTCCATCGAATGCGGAATGGTGTCGCGGATGAACTCGAACGCGGCCTTCGCGTATGAGTATGCGTCGCCATGCTCGGCGGCAAGACGGTTCACGACCTCACGCACCCGTGCGTGCCGATGGTCGATGACCTCATCAGCGGCGAGGTAGGCACGTAGTTGCGGGACCTGCTGAGTCAGCTCCATGCACGATGACCATAGGGAAGCGGCCGACCGGGGTCAATCAATTTCCGGTCGGCCGCATACCTATTCAGACTCTCCGCAGGCTCAGCCTTGCGCCATCTCTTCCTTCAGCGCCAGGACGAACGCGTCGACATCGTCCTCGGTGGTGTCGAACGAGCACATCCAGCGGACATCGCCGGCCGCCTCGTCCCAGAAGTAGAAGCGGAAGCGCTCCTGCAGCCGCCGGGTCACGTCGTGCGGGAGCCGCGCGAACACCGCGTTCGCCTGCACGGGATAGAGGATCTCCACCCCGTCCACCGCCCGCACGCCCTCCGCGAGGCGCTGCGCCATCGCGTTGGCGTGCCGGGCGTTGCGCAGCCACAGGTCCTTGGCGAGCAGCGCCTCGAACTGCACCGATACGAAACGCATCTTGGACGCGAGCTGCATCGACATCTTGCGCAGGTGCTTCATATGGCTGACCGCGTCCGGGTTGAGCACGACCACGCACTCCCCCGCGAGCATGCCGTTCTTCGTCCCGCCGAACGAGAGGACGTCCACGCCGACCGCGTTGGTGAACGCCCGCATCGGTACGTTCAGCGAGGCGGCGGCGTTGGCTATCCGGGCCCCGTCGAGGTGCACCTTCATGCCCAGGCCGTGGGCGTGCTCGACGATGGCACGGATCTCGTCGACCGTGTAGACGGTGCCCAGCTCGGTGTTCTGGGTGATCGAGACGACCTGCGGCATGGCGCGGTGCTCGTCGTCCCAGCCGAACGCCTGCCGGTCGATGAGCTCGGGCGTCAGCTTGCCGTCCGGGGTTGGGACGGTCAGCAGCTTCAGCCCGGCCATGCGCTCCGGCGCGCCGCCCTCGTCCACGTTGATGTGCGCGGTCTCGGCGCAGATGACCGCGCCCCAGCGGTCGGTGAGCGCCTGGAGGGCGGTGACATTGGCCCCGGTGCCGTTGAACACCGGGAATGCCTCGGCGGTCGGGCCGAAGTGGCTGTGCATCACCCGCTGGAGGTGCTCGGTGTACACGTCCTCGCCGTAGGAGACCTGGTGGCCGCCGTTGGCGAGGGCGATGGCAGCGAGGATCTCGGGGTGGACGCCGGCGTAATTGTCGCTGGCGAAACCCCGTACGGTCGGGTCGTGACGCCGCCGGGCGTCGGTCCTGGCGGTGTTGGGGGTCACGGCTTGGGGGTCAGCCACAGGCGCTGTCCATTCACTTCCCGGGCGGGCTTGTCCCAGACGGCGGCGATCTCGTCGGCCAGATCCTTGACGTCCGTGAAGCCCGCGAACTTCGCGTTCGGGCGCTCGGCGCGCATGGCGTCGTGCACCAGAGCCTTCACGATCAAGATCGTAGCCGCGGCCTTCGGGCCGTCCTCACCGCCCGCCTTGCGGAAGGCGTCGCCGAGGGCGAGGGTCCACGCCTCGGCCGCGGCCTTGGAGGCGGCGTACGCGGCGTTGCCGGCGGTCGGCGTGCTGGCGCCGGCGGCGCTCACCAGTACGTAGCGCCCACGGTCGCTGCGCAGCAGCCCGTCATGGAAGGCGAGGGAGGTGTGCTGGACCGTGCGGATCAGCAGCTTCTCCAGCAGGGTCCAGTCGGCGAGGTCCGTCCCGGCGAAGGTGGCGCTGCCGCGCCAGCCGCCGACCAGGTGGACCAGGCCGTCGATCCGGCCGAACTCCTTCTCGGTCTTGTCGGCCCACTCGCGGGCCGCGCCCAGGTCGAGCAGGTCGACGGTGTCACCGATGACGGTCGCCCCGCCGTGTGCGTACCGGGCGGCGTCGACCGCCTCGGCGAGCCGCTCCGGGTCCGCGTCGGAGGCGACCACGGTCGCACCGGCCTCCGCGAGCCGCAGCAGGGCCGCACGGCCGGCCGCGCCCGCCGCTCCGGCCACCGCGACGACCGCGCCCTCGAGCGGGCCGCCGTTTCCGTTGCCCTTGCCGTTCATCGTCGTCGTCTCCTCCGTACGAGAGCTCACGCGGCGACCTTCTCGGTGGCCTTCTCGGCGGTGATGCCCTTGGTGGAGGCAATCACGTTCTTCAGCTTCTTGGAGAGGGCCTCATAGAACATGCTCAGCGGAAACTCGTCCGGAAGCACGTCGTCGACGAGCTTGCGCGGCGGCAGGCTCAGGTCGAGGGCGTCGGGGCCCTTGGCCCAGCGGGAGCCGGGGTGCGGGGCGAGGTAGGTGGAGACCAGCTCGTAGGCGGCGAGCCAGTGGACCAGCTTCGGGCGGTCGATGCCGTCCCGGTACAGCTGCTCGATCTCGCCGCACAGCTGGTTGGTGACCTCCGGGGCACGCTGCCAGTCGATCTTCAGCGTGTTGTCGGTCCAGCGCAGCACGTCGTGCTTGTGCAGGTACGCGAAGAGCAGCTGGCCGCCGAGGCCGTCGTAGTTGCGGTTGCGGTCGCCGGTGACCGGGAAGCGGAACATCCGGTCGAACAGCACCGCGTACTGGACGTCACGGCCGTGCGGGTTGCCCTCGGCCTCCAGCTTCACGGCCTCCTTGAAGGCGGTGAGGTCGCAGCGCAGCTCCTCCAGGCCGTACATCCAGAACGGCTGGCGCTGCTTGATCATGAAGGGGTCGAACGGCAGGTCGCCGTGGCTGTGGGTGCGGTCGTGGACCATGTCCCAGAGCACGAAGGCCTTCTCGCAGCGCTTCTGGTCGCCGAGCATCTCGCGGATGTCATCGGGCAGGTCGAGGCCGAGTATGTCGACGGCCGCCTCGGTGACGCGGCGGAAGCGGGCGGCCTCGCGGTCGCAGAAGATGCCGCCCCAGCTGAAGCGCTCGGGGGCCTCGCGCACGGCGATGGTCTCCGGGAAGAGGACGGCCGAGTTGGTGTCGTAGCCGGAGGTGAAGTCCTCGAAGGTGATGCCGCAGAAGAGCGGGTTGTCGTAGCGGGTGGCCTCCAGCTCGGCGAGCCACTCCGGCCAGACCATACGCAGGACGACGGCTTCCAGATTGCGGTCCGGGTTGCCGTTCTGCGTGTACATCGGGAACAGCACCAGGTGCTGGAGGCCGTCGATCCGGTTCGCGGCGGGCTGGAAGGCCAGCAGCGAGTCCAGGAAATCCGGCACGGCGAAGCCGCCGTCGGCCCACTTGCGCAGGTCGGCGACGAGTGCCTGGTGGTACGCGGCATCGTGCGGGAGCAGCGGGGAGAGCTGCTCGACCGCGGCGACGACCCGGTCGAGGGTGGTCTCGACGATCGCGCGGGAGGGCGCGCCCTCGGCCTGGAAGTCGATGGACCCGTCCGCCGACTGCCAGGGGCGGATCTCTTCCACGGCATTCTTGAGCTCGGGCCACGCCGGGTGCTCGATCACCCTGGCGTCGGCGGTCACGTCCCCGCCGGCAACATCCTGCACAAGAATTTCCGTCATCACACTTCCTCCACGGGAGAACCTCGCGTCAAGGCACCGTATCCATGGGTGGTTCTCCGCCACAAGGGGAGCAGGAAGAAAATATCCTGCCGACCCCCCGCCACGACCGCTGTTTTTCCTGTCCGGAGTGAGTGATGCAGCGGCATCCACGGAGAAACGTCGTCGGTCGGGAGCCGGCGCGTGCGGCTGCGTCCTGCCCCCAACGACGCGCCCACGCAAGGGTGAAGAGGATCGCGGCACGCCGGGCGGGACCGGTAGGACGGACGGGACCCCTGTTCCCCGTTCCGGGAGCCGTACGCCATGAGCATCCGAGCCGTTCTGCTCGCCGCCCTCCTGACCGGTTTCCTCCTGGGCGTCGCCGCGCCCGGGGCGGAACACTCCGCTTCCCCGCGCGGGACGGCTTCCCTCCCGGGCTCGGATCGTTAGGCTGCGACGGTGCCGCGTGTGGCACGGCACCGCGCGGCAACCGCCGTCGACGGAAGCGAGAAGATCTTGAGTTTCCTCACCATCGGTCATCGCGGAGTCATGGGTGTCGAACCGGAGAACACCCTGCGGTCCTTCGTCCGCGCGGAGCACGCGGGCATGGACGTCATCGAACTGGACCTGCACCTGAGCAAGGACGGCGCGCTCGTCGTCATGCACGACGCCGAGGTGGACCGGACGACCGACGGCACCGGAGCCATCGCCGACAAGACCCTCGCGGAGCTGCGGGAGCTCGACGCCGGGCTGGGCGAGCGGATTCCGGTGTTCGAAGAGGTCCTGGACGCTGTGCGGACACCGCTCCAGGCCGAGATCAAGGACGTGGCGGCCGCCCGGGCACTGGCCGAGGTGATGCACCGGCGCGATCTGGCCGGCCGGGTGGAGGTCTCCTCGTTCCACGACGAGGCGGTCGCCGAGATCGCCCGGCTGGTGCCGGGAGTGCGCACGGTGCTCATCGCCAACCACTGGGGCGACGACATCGTGGCCCGGGCGCGGGCCGTGGGCGCCGCCACGCTGGCGCTGAACATCCGCCGCCTCACCCTGGAGACCACGGAGCGGGCGCGGGCGGCGGGTCTGCGGGTCATCGGCTGGGTGGTCAACACGCCGCAGCACCTGCGGCTCGTCCGCGCCCTGGAACTGGACGGCGCGACCACCGACCACCCCGAGATCCGGCTCACGGGCCGCTTCACGGCCTGACGACCGGCCCGGCCCCTCTCGGACTCCGGCTCGGACGTGAGCGCCGAGCCGGGGCCCGGGCGTCCCGTCCGTCACAGGTGTAACCGGAATGCGCTCGGGAACCCGCGACCTGGATCCAGTCAGGTCTTCTCGTACAGCGTGTCCCGGCCATTACCGGACACCGGAACGGACGCATATGAGCAGCGGTTACATGGGTCCGGAGGGTTACGGCTCCGACCCGTTCAGCGAGTTTCTGGCCCGCTTCTTCGGGGGCGGGGCCGGATCGTCACCCGCGAGTGGGCGGCCCATCCCCCGGTACATCGACATAGGGCGCCTGATGAGCGAGCCCGCGCGCCGCATGGTCGGCGACGCCGCCTCCTACGCGGCCGAACACGGCAGCACCGACCTGGAGACCGAGCACCTGTTGCGGGCGGCCCTCGCCACCGAGCCCACCCGGGACCTGATCGCCCGAGCGGGCGCCGATCCGGACGCCCTGGCCGAGGAGATCGACCGGACGGCCGGCGAGGGCCCGCCGCAGTCCCGGATCGCCGTCACGCCCGCCGTCAAGCGGGCGCTGCTCGACGCCCACGACCTGGCGCGGCACACGGGCGCCTCGTACATCGGTCCCGAGCACGTCCTCGCGGCACTCGCCTCGAACCCGGATTCGGCGGCGGGACGGATCCTGAACGCGGCCAAGTTCGACCCCGGCTCCGTGCAGGGCTCCGGCACCGGTCGCGGCGGACAGGGCCCGTGGGTGGGCGACGTCGATCAGCGGCCGGCACCGCAGCGCGGCACGCCGACCCTGGACAAGTACGGGCGGGACCTCACCGACATGGCCAAGGCCGGCCGGATCGACCCGGTGATCGGCCGAGAGCTGGAGATCGAGCAGACCGTGGAGGTGCTGTCCCGGCGCGGCAAGAACAACCCCGTGCTGATCGGCGACGCCGGTGTCGGCAAGACGGCCATCGTCGAGGGGCTGGCCCAGCGCATCGCCGAGCACGACGTACCGGACACGCTGCGCGACCGCAGGGTCGTCGCGCTGGACCTTTCCGGTGTCGTCGCCGGCACCCGTTACCGGGGCGACTTCGAGGAGCGGCTGAACAACATCATCGAGGAGATCCGCTCCCACTCCGGAGAGCTGATCGTCTTCATCGACGAGCTGCACACGGTCGTCGGCGCCGGCGCGGGCAGCGGGGGCGGCGACAGCGGCTCCATGGACGCGGGAAACATGCTCAAGCCCGCGCTCGCCCGCGGCGAGCTGCACGTCATCGGCGCGACGACGATGGAGGAGTACCGCCGCTACATCGAGAAGGACGCGGCGCTCGCCCGCCGGTTCCAGCCGATCCTGGTGCCGGAGCCGAGCCCCGAGGACGCGGTGGAGATCCTGCGCGGCCTCCAGGACCGCTACGAGGCCCACCACCAGGTCCGCTACACCGACGGGGCGCTGCTCGCCGCCGTCGAGCTGTCCGACCGGTACCTCACCGAACGGTTCCTCCCCGACAAGGCCATCGACCTGATCGACCAGGCGGGCGCCCGGGTGCGGCTGCGCACGCACACCAACACCGACGTACGGGCGCTGGAACGGCAGGCGGAGCAGCTGACCCGCGACAAGGACCAGGCCGTGGCCGCCGAGCAGTACGAGAAGGCGATGGAGCTGCGCGACCGCATCCAGGAGATCACCGAGCGGATCAGGGCGGGGCGCGTCGCGCAGCCGGCCGGTGACGGGCCGGCGGTCGAGGTGACCGCGGAGGACATCGCCGAGGTGGTCAGCCGGCAGACCGGTATCCCCGTCAGCAGTCTCACCCAGGAGGAGAAGGAGCGGCTGCTGGGGCTGGAGGAGCACCTGCGCCAGCGGGTCATCGGGCAGGACGAGGCCGTCAAGGCGGTCTCCGAGGCGGTACTGCGGTCCCGCGCGGGCCTCGCCGACCCGAGGCGCCCGATCGGCAGTTTCCTGTTCCTCGGCCCCACCGGGGTGGGCAAGACGGAGCTCGCCCGGGCGCTGGCGGGCGCGCTGTTCGGCAGCGACGAGCGGATGGTGCGCCTGGACATGAGCGAGTTCCAGGAGCGGCACACCGTCAGCCGGCTGGTCGGCGCCCCGCCCGGGTACGTGGGCCACGAGGAGGCCGGGCAGCTCACCGAGGCGGTGCGCCGCCACCCGTACTCGCTGCTCCTGCTCGACGAGGTGGAGAAGGCCCACCCGGACGTCTTCAACATCCTGCTCCAGGTGCTGGACGACGGGCGGCTGACCGACTCGCAGGGCCGCACGGTGGACTTCAAGAACACGGTCATCGTGATGACCAGCAACCTCGGCTCCGAGGCGATCGGCACCGGCCGCGGCGTGCTCGGCTTCGGCGCCACGGACAGCGGGGCGGAGGACGAGGCGATGCGGGAGCGGGCGCTGCGGCCCCTGCGCGAGCACTTCCGCCCCGAGTTCCTCAACCGGATCGACGAGATCGTCCTCTTCCGGCGCCTCGACGAGGACCAGCTGCGCCGGATCACCGATCTGCTGCTGGAGGACACCCGGCGCCGGATGCGCGCGCAGGACATCACGGTCGAGTTCGCCCCGGAGGCCGTCGACTGGATCGCCCAGCGTGGCCACCAGCCCGAGTACGGGGCACGCCCGCTGCGGCGCACGATCCAGCGCGAGGTGGACAACCGGATGTCCCGGCTCCTGCTGGACGGGCGGCTTCCGGCGGGCGCGCGGGTGCGCGTGACGGTCGGAAACGGGCAGTTGGCGTTCCACACGGAGGAGCCGGGCGAGCCGGGCGAGTCCGGAGCGCCGCGGGAGCAGCCCGGTGGGACGGGCTCGTTGGGCAAGCCGGGGGCCATGGACCGGCCGCCGGGCACGCGGGGTGAGCCGGGCTCGTCCCTGGGCGACGCGGGCGGACCGGCGCCCGCCGCCTAGGGTCTTTCGTTTGGATCAGGCTGGATCAGGGAGTGGCGTCTGGTGCCGTGCATCGCAAGGCGGAGGTGGGGGTCCCCCCGCCGAAGGC